>JAOTWT010000175.1 GCA_029862725.1 Acidobacteriota bacterium
GAAGATGTCACGAGCGTGCGAATTTATAGCGTCGGGCCTCATGATAAAAAGGCGGTCAAGAAAATCGACAAGAAGTTTCCGAAGCGGCTTCGGAATAATCCCGTTTTTATAAACTACCGCATCAAGGTGCCGCATTTCAGCGACCTGCAGATCGATGGCGGAAAAGGAGCGTTGAGGCTCGAAGGCATCGAAGGTGTGCTTAGGGTCAATTATCTTGAATCAGATGCAGTGCTCAAACTGATCGGCGGCAGCGTACAGGTCACCGTTGGCAGCGGCACCATAGATGTGACGATCCAGACCCGCAGCTGGCGCGGCAGGGACGCAGACATCCAACTGGCACGGGGTGTGATTAGATTGTGGCTTCCAAACAACCTTAATGCTGATTTGAGCGCCCGCATCCTTCGATCCGGCACCATTACCAACTCCTACAAGACCCTTGTTCCGCGACGACAGACCGAGTTTTCCGAAACTTTTATAAACGCGATCGCCGGTAGCGGCGGTGCGCGGCTCGCCTTCTCGGTCGGCGATGGCTCGCTGGAGATCCAGGATTTCGAAAAATCAGGTCAATGAATCGGGCGTTTTGGATTTTAACGGCGGAAGGTGTTAAATTACCGCCTGTTCAATCTTCAACTCATTTGGGTTTATATGACCATTAAATCAGATATCTGGCTTCGGCAGATGGCCGAAGAACACGAAATGATTTCGCCGTTTCTGCCGCATCTTGTCCGCGAAAACGAAGGTAAGAGGATCATTTCCGCCGGTCTTTCGAGCTATGGCTACGACATGCGTCTCGCAGACGACGGTTTCCGAATCTTTTCCTCTGTCTACGGATCTGAGATCGATCCGAAGTATTTCGACGAAAATTCCCTGATCGAACCCGAGGTCCGCACCTCAGACGACGGTGCGAAATACTATCTTCTGCCCCCTCATCACTATGGGTTGGGAGTTACGGTCGAAACTTTCAAGATGCCTAGAAACGTCACCGGGGTAGCGCTTGGAAAATCCACCTACGCACGCGCCGGGCTCCTCGTGAATACGACTCCGCTCGAGGCGGGGTGGACCGGCCGGCTGGTTGTCGAGATCGGAAATCTCGCGAATCTGCCTCTTCGGGTCTATATAAACGAGGGCATCGGTCAAATCCTCTTTTTCGAGTCCGACGAAGACTGCGACACTTCGTACGAGGATCGGGGTGGAAAATACCAGGGCCAGACGGGCCTTACCTACGCAAAACTCTAAAATGTGAAATTCGATCGCCGAAGCGAGCGCATCCATTCGGATGCGTTTTTTTTCGCCCTGGTTTATCCGGTCACCCCTCACGATTACTGCTACCGGGGCAAAAGCCCCAATTGTTTCGCTCTTGCGGCATGTTCGGATTCGGCTATAATTCCCGCAGTGCAAAAACTACAGAACTTTATTGGCGGTGAATTGGTTCCGCCCGCTTCGGGCGAGTACCTCGAGAACGTCGATCCATCGACCGGTTCGGTCTATTCACTGATACCGGATTCGGATGCAGACGATGTCGAAGATGCCGTGGCCGCCGCAAAGAAGGCCTTTTCCTCATGGGCATTGACAAGCCCGGAAGAGCGCCATGACTTTCTTGTCCGGCTTTCGGGCCTCATCGAGCGCGACATAGCAAAACTCGCGATGGCCGAGTCAATCGATAACGGCAAGCCGCTGTCACTCGCCAAGACCGTCGATATTCCGCGAGCCGTTGCGAATTTCAGGTTCTATGCCACGGCGGCGATGCATTTCGCCTCCGAATCGCATAGTAACGCCGGACACACGGTAAACTACACGTTGCGACAACCGATCGGGGTGGTCGGGTGCATATCCCCCTGGAACCTTCCGCTTTATCTCTTCACCTGGAAGATCGCCCCGGCGCTGGCGGCGGGAAACTGCGTCGTCGCAAAGCCATCTGAGATTACACCGGTGACTGCATATCTGTTGTCGGAACTTTGTATTGAGGCGGATCTGCCGGCCGGCGTCTTGAATATAATTCATGGGACCGGCCCAAAAGCGGGAGCCGCTATCGTTCAACACAACGATGTTTCTGCGATTTCATTTACCGGGGGCACCGCCACGGGTGAGTGGATCGCCCGCGAGGCCGCACCAAAGTTCAAGAAACTCTCGCTCGAGCTGGGCGGCAAGAATCCGAACATCATCTTTGCCGATTCCGATTATGAAGAGATGCTCGAGACGACCGTTCGATCTTCTTTCTCGAATCAGGGCCAGATCTGTCTTTGCGGTTCGCGGATATTTGTCGAGCGGCCGCTTTACGAGTCGTTTTGCGGGGATTTTGTTGAAAGAGTATCGGCACTGAAGATCGGCGATCCCCTGGAGGCTGCGACGAACGTCGGTGCTGTTGTCAGCAAAGAGCATATGGAGAAGGTGCTTTCATATGTTGAGCTTGCAAAAGAAGAGGGCGGAACGATATTGACGGGCGGGAATCGGATTGCAATGGACGGTCGGTGTACTAATGGTTATTTTTTGGAGCCAACGGTGATCGAAGGGCTTTCTGATGACTGCCGTACGAATCAGGAAGAGATCTTTGGACCGGTCGTAACCGTGATGCCGTTTGATGGAGAGGACGAGGTTTTGGGATACGCCAATTCGGTCAGATACGGGCTTTCGGCTACACTTTGGACTTCGGATCTGAAGCGCGCACACCGTATGGCCGAAAAGATCGAATGCGGGATCGTCTGGGTCAACACATGGATGAACCGCGATCTGCGAACGCCTTTTGGCGGTGTTAAGGACTCGGGCATGGGCCGCGAGGGCGGTTTTGAGGCGCTCAGGTTTTTTACAGAAGAGAAGAATGTCTGCATCAAGTATTAGTTCAAGGCTCAAAGTTCAAGGTTTTAAGGTCTGTTTTACCGGGTAGAGTGGATTTTAAGAGATTGGCCCGCGAAACACGCGAAAAAGAGCGAAACGGAAGATTCGAAAGCGGCGGACAAGACATTTAGGAATCTGGTTTGATTTAATTTTTGGGTCTTTTCGCGTGTTTCGCGGGAAATCAATCTGGCGGGAAATCAATTTGGATGGTCAATGAAATATTATGGCAGAAACACAACCAATAAGAATAGAAACGGGCGAAGAGGTGGCCTTTGAGCTTATGAAGTTCATCGCCGAAAAGGAAAACAAGATGGTGTCACAGGACGAAGTGCGGGGTTATTACCTCGATCTCTTTGTCGAATGTGCCCACGCGGTCTACGAGGGTGAACGCAAAGCGTAGCTTCGCTGCGCCGACCAAAGTTCAAAGTTCCGGGTTCAAAGTTTGTATTTTTAGCTTCGAATAAACACAAAAGCATGTTCCCGCTGACCAACAAACCTTGAACTTTGAACATTTAACTTTGAACCTATCTATATGAAGGATCGAATTGACGCAACGGACGCTCCCGAGCCGGTCGGGCTTTACCCGCATGCACTGCGTGTGGGAAACCTTTTGTTTCTTTCGGGCGTCGGACCAAGGGAAAAGGGCACCAGTAAGATACCGGGTGTCGAGTTAAGCGATGCCGGTGAGATCGTTTCGTATGATATCGAGGCGCAATGCCGTTCGGTATTTAAGAATGTCCGCACGATCGTCGAATCGGCAGGTTCGAGTTGGGCAAATATCGTCGATGTAACAGTCTTTTTGACGAATATGAAAAACGACTTTAAGACCTATAACCGTCTTTATGCGGAATACTTTGCGGACAATCAGCCGTGCCGCACGACGGTCGAGATCAGCAGTCTGCCGACTCCAATCGCGATCGAGCTGAAGGTAATCGCGACGATTGATTAATGAGTTTTTTTCCGCGGATCAGGCGGATGCTTGCGGCTTGTCGCCGATCGGAGTAATAAATCTGACCAGAAACCGTTTGTTTTCAAGTTCAGACTCGCGTAAAACCGCTCAAAATAGGCGTTTATCCGCGACAAGGGTATTGTAAAGATGCAAATTGTTGACCTGACAGACGACGAAGAACACGTCAAGCGAGTCGCCGAACTTCTCAAAGACGGGTTTTCGGACACAGGTACCGAAGCCTGGAGTACCCTTGAGGAATGCCTAAAGAACGTGCGCGAATCGATTGGAGAAACGAAAATAAGCCGGATCGCGCTAGGACCCGACAAGGAAATCCTTGGCTGGGGGGCCGGCGCACCGCTTTATCGTAACTACACATGGGAGCTCGAGGTCCTGGTCGTGGATCGCGAAAACAGGCTAAAGGGAATCGGAAGCGGATTGTTGGGCGATTTCGAATCCGAAGTGAAGCTGCGTGGCGGGCTCAACGTCTTTCTCGGGACCGACGACGAGAATTTTCGGACAAGCGTCGGGGGCACGGAGCTTTACCCAGAACCCTTGTCGCATTTGAAATTCATTCAGAACATCAGCCATCATCCCTTCGAGTTTTATCAAAAGAAAGGTTACGAGGTGGTTGGCGTGCTTCCCGACGCGAACGGCATCGGCAAACCGGATATTTTTATGTCCAAGAGACTTAGTTAGTGAATCGAGAATCGTCAATCGTGAATTTACTGTTTTCTAAAACGATCACAATTGACGATTAACTATTCACAATTTACGAGATCATGATTAGAAGACCTTTCAATTTCAATGCCTGGATCGACGACAATCGTCACCTTCTCAAACCTCCTGTCGGCAACAAGTGTGTTTACGAAGACGCCGAGTTCATCATCATGGTGGTCGGCGGACCGAATTCCCGCAAAGACTTCCACTACGACGAGGGCGAGGAATTCTTTTACCAACTCGAGGGTGACATCACGGTCAAGATCCAGGAGGACGGCAAGGCTGTCGATATCCCAATCCGGGAAGGCGAGATCTTTCTGCTCCCGCCCCGTGTTCCGCACAACCCGGTCCGGGGTGCAGATACGATCGGGCTTGTTATCGAACGCAAGCGCCGCGACGGTGAAAAAGACGGCCTTCTCTGGTACTGCGAGGACTGCAACGAAATGCTCTACGAGGAGTATTTCGAGCTTACCGATATCACGACCCAGTTCCAGGGTGTTTTCAAAAGGTTTTACGGCGACGAAATCTTGCGTACGTGTGACAACTGCGGGTCGGTGATGGAGCCTCCGCCCGTGGTGAGTTAATTTAGGACTTTTGAAATCAAGTCTGGATCGATGGCGACACTTTTGGAAGAATTATCACTACTGATTTCGGCTTTTGATGAGAACGAAATCGAATACGCGGTGTGCGGCGGTTTGGCTCTGACAATTCACGGTTTTCCGCGCGCAACGTTTGATATTGATATTTTGATTCGTCCCGACTCGCTTGAAAGTGCCTTCGAGATTGCGGCGGAAAAAGGTTACGATATTCGCGGTCTTGATTTATCATTTAAGGAAAGTGCGGTTGAGATAAGACGCGTTTCTAAGATTGATGATAACGACGAAGTGATCTCGCTTGATTTGATCCTTGTCACGCCAATGGTTCAAGACGTTTGGGAATCAAGAGAATCATTAATATGGCAAGACAAGACTCTTTGGATTGTCTCGCGGGATGGATTGATTAAGATGAAGACGCTTGCTGCGCGTGCGAAAGATTTAATTGACATAGGCAGGATAGAAGATGAGGAAAGTTAATATGTCGAGCGAGGCGATTACCAGACGTTTGAAACAAGTTGACGAGCTGCGCGAGCTTTCGTTGTCGTTGATGCGCGCAAAAACACTTTCCGACGAAAAGAAAAAGCCGGAAAAAGTTAAGCCTGCTGAAACAGTCAAGCCTCCCCAAAAATGATGGATCAGCTGGCTTCTGAAATCGAACGTCGCATTTAGATATATGATTGTAAACCGCGCAACCCGCACATAATCACTCGGTTTCTTTCTCACCCAGTTTTTTTCCATTCATTTTCGCGTTTCTCGTGTGTTTCGTGGACCAATCCGCGTGTTTCGCGGGCAAAACATAAATGCTAAAAATCGACATACACACTCACATTCTTCCCGAACACATCCCGGACTGGAAGAAGCGTTTTGGCTATGGCGGTTTTATCACGCTCAATCACCATAAACACGGCTGCGCCAAAATGATGCGCGATGACGGACACTACTTCCGCGAGATTGAAAGCAATTGCTGGAGCGCGAAGACGCGATTGCAAGAGTGCGAGAAGGCGGGTGTGTCGGTTCAGGTGTTATCAACAGTGCCCGTCATGTTCAGCTACTGGGCAAAACCGGAACACGGGCTGGAAATTTCAAGAGTCCTCAACGACGGCATAGTGGCCATCGTCGATGAACACCCAAAGCAGTTTATTGGCCTCGGCACGGTCCCGATGCAGGACGCGCGACTCGCCGTGAAAGAACTGGAGCGTTGCAAGGAGATCGGACTCGACGGCATCCAGATCGGTTCGAACGTAAATCAAGAGAACATCGGCGAACCCGAATTTTTTGAGGTATTTGCCGCCGCGGCGGATCTCCGTATGTCCGTTTTTGTTCATCCGTGGGAGATGATGGGTGAGAAGGACATGCAGAAATACTGGCTTCCGTGGCTGGTCGGCATGCCGGCGGAAACTTCTCGTGCAATTTGTTCTCTGATCTT
>JAOTWT010000177.1 GCA_029862725.1 Acidobacteriota bacterium
ATTGGATGGTTTTTGCAGACGACGAATCCGCTATTGGCGGATGGTTTGCGAACATCGTCAGGCTCCTAACCGTCGCCATTGCGATTGGATTGACCATAAAGAAAGATAGTATTTGGGCCCGGTTACCAATAGAAGATAGAAACGTCGCTGAGATCAAAGAAGATAAGAACGAGGTTGATGCCGCCGCACGTCGAATGGCGGCAGCTTAATAAATAGTCATCGAAGTGGCCGCTTGAAATCCGTTACAAACCCAACTCGGTTTTCGCTTCCGCAAATTTCGCGACCGCGAACTCCAGGTCTTCTTTCGAATGCGCGGCCGAAACCTGTGTCCGTATTCTCGCTTTTCCGCGCGGCACAACCGGGAATGAAAACGGGATCACATAAACCCCCTTCTTGAGCAATGCTTCCGCCATTCTTACTGCCGGCGTTGCTTCGCCAAACATTACCGGTACGATCGGGTGTTCGCCGGGCAGTATTTCGAGGCCGGTCTTTCGAAGCTCCGTGCGGAAATATCTGGTGTTCGATTCGAGTTTGTCTCTGAGTTCAGTTGAACCTCTGAGGATTTCGAGCGCCCTGAGGGACGCAGCGACGATTGGCGGCGCAACGGAGTTCGAGAACAAATACGGGCGAGAACGCTGGCGAAGCATTTCTATGATTTCCTTACGCCCGCTCGTAAACCCGCCGCTCGCACCGCCCAACGCCTTTCCGAGTGTTCCGGTGATGATGTCGACCCTTCCCATGACACCGCAGTGCTCATGAGTACCGCGCCCGTTCACACCCATAAAACCAGTCGAATGGCAGTCATCGATCATCACGAGCGCATCGTATTGCTCGGCGAGGTCGCAAATCTCTTTCAGTTTGGCGACATAACCGTCCATCGAGAACACGCCGTCGGTAGCAATGATCCTTTGTCTTGCTCCCGAAGCCTCTTTGAGTTTTTCCCCGAGGTCCGTCATATCGCTGTTTTTATAGCGAAATCGCTGAGCCTTACAGAGACGTATGCCGTCGATAATGCTGGCGTGGTTGAGCTCGTCGGAAATTATGGCGTCTTCGGCATTGAAAAGGGGTTCGAACAGACCGCCGTTGGCATCAAAACAGGCCGCGTAGAGAATCGTGTCTTCGGTACCCAGAAACTCGCTGATCCTGTGTTCGAGTTCTTTGTGGATCTCCTGCGTGCCGCATATAAACCGGACAGAGGACAACCCAAATCCCCATTCCGCAAGTCCCTGGCTCGCCGCTTCGACGATATCCGGATGGTCCGAAAGACCGAGGTAGTTGTTCGCGCACATATTCAGGACATCGCCTTCGGCGACATCGATATGGGCATCCTGCGGACCCTTGATCACTCGTTCGGATTTATAAAGCCCGGCTTCACGGATCTCGTTCAGCTGATCGGTAAGAATCTCTTTTGTTTTGCTGTACATATCGTTAGTTTCAAGTTTTAGCTTTTAGGTTTCAAGTTCGTAACGGGCGTTCTCAAATGGATTCCAAAAGCTTCTTTGCATCAAACTTGAAACCGGAACCTGAAACCTGAAACTAAACTCCCCAGTTCAAAATAACCTTCCCGGAATTCCCTGACTTCATCACTTCGAAACCCTCGATAAAGTCCTCGTAGCCAAAGCGGTGCGTAATGACAGGAGATATGTCGACACCGGACTGCAAAAGCACGCTCATGTAATACCAGGTCTCAAAAATCTTCCGGCCGTAAATACCCTTGACCGTGAGCATGTTGAAGACGACCTTGTTCCAGTCGATGGCGATGTCTTTAGAGGGGATTCCGAGAAGTGCGATCCGGCCGCCGTGGGTCATGTTGTCGATCATCGCCTTAAAGGCCTGCTCGTTACCGGACATCTCGAGACCTATATCAAAGCCCTCTTTCATACCCAGCTCTTTCTGGACATCCTTTAGCCTTTCGGTCCGGACGTCGACCGCGCGGACCTTGCCCATTTTGGACGCGAGTTCCAGACGATACGGGTTCACATCCGTTATCACGACGTGTCTCGCCCCGGCGTGACGCACGACCGCGATGCACATGATGCCGATCGGACCGGCACCCGTGATCAGGACGTCTTCGCCCAATACGGGAAACTCGAGCGCGCTGTGGACGGCATTTCCAAACGGGTCGAAAAACGATGCGACATCCAGATCAACACCTTCCCGGTGCTTCCAGACATTTGTTACCGGCATCGAAATATACTCGGCAAACGCACCGTTCGTATTTACCCCGACGCCGAGCGTGTTGGCACATCGATATCGCTTGCCTGCCATGCAGTTCCGGCATCGACCGCAAACGAGATGCCCTTCGCCCGAGACGATGTCGCCGGGCTTGAAATCGATCACATTCGAACCGACCTCGGCCACTTCGCCGACAAACTCGTGCCCGAGAACAGTCGGTATATTGATCGTCTTCTGCGCCCATGCATCCCAGTTATAAATGTGAACATCTGTTCCGCAAATACCTGTTTTGAGCACTTTAATGAGTACATCGTTAATTCCTGTCTCCGGTTCGGGGACGTCTTCAAGCCAAAGTCCTTCTTCGGCCCTGCTTTTTACAATTGCTTTCATCTAGGTTAAGTACGGGGTTTCGGCAAACGGGTTTCAAATGACATAGCTTAAACGCGGGAGCCCATTCCGCGCTCTTTCTCGCTTACTACGCGACCAACGATCTCTTTCATGGCGTCGAGGTTCTCCTCGATCAACTCGACCCTCCGGAACTGGCTTCGTGCCCTGACCAGGTTGTGGTCGTCGTACCTTGTATCGAAATAGATGTCGTTATTCAGATAATCGGTCAAAAAGCGCAGCCCGACGATAAAAGTCATTACCTTGGCACTGATAGGGAGACCTTCGATCTCGGCTTCGTTGAGGTTAATGCCGCTATCGCCGATAAAACCCCTGACAAATGCCTCGAAATACTCGAGGCTGAAATCGATTTTCGATTCGTCCGGTTCGTCTTCATCCGCGCTGCTGCAAATCGTCCTGACGGCATCGCCGAAGTCGTAATGTACAACGCCGCGCATGACCGTATCCAGATCGATAACGCACAGTGCAATTCCATCTTCGGAAAACAACGCGTTTGAAATCTTCGTATCATTATGAGTAACGCGAAGCGGGATCCTGCCCTCGGCGACCGACGCTTCCAAAACATGCATCTCGGGCCGGAGCCGGTTTGCGCACTCGATGATTTGCTGGGCCCGCTGCAATCTATCGTCCGGCGCCTTTGCAACGGCCTCATCAAACTGCTCAAAGCGGAGCGACATGCTGTGAAAGCGCGGAAGCGTTTCTTTTATCGCCGCGGGATCGAGATCTTCAGTCAGCGCCAGAAAACTACCAAACGCGCGACCCGCTTCGAGGGCGATTCCGCGGTCAGGCGTCTTAAGATAGACGCGCGAGTTTTCGATGAAATCCATCAGGTTCCAGTAGTTGCCTCCGGCATCTTGGTAAAGGTAATCTCCCTCCCGAGAGCGGCAGAAATTGAGCACCCGTTTTGTTATTGCCGATCCAGGATTTTCGTCCAACTTCCGCTGCAGGTGTTTTGAAACAGTGATCTTGTTCGAAACTACATCGGCGGGTCTCTTGAATACCGCGTGATTTATCTTCTGAAGTACGTAGGAAGCGCCCAGGTCGGTTGAAATCAAATATGTCGCATTGATATGACCGGAATCAATAGGCGTAGAACCGGTGTACTCGCCGGCAGCTTCAAATTGTTGAAATACTTCTTTGATTTCTCTGTCCATTAATTATTCGCAACCGCGACTCTCGCGCTTGCGTCCGGAATTTCGTATCCCGCCCCACAGCGGGTCCCTTTGAAATATCGGCTCTTATCTTAGCTCGGACTATTTTCGCTTATTATCAGCATTCTTTCTAATACACCGGATAAGAAGTCTCAAGACGACCGGCCGTTTTGTTCGTCGAGGCACAGTCGAATCGGATCTTAATCCATGCAAACGGTTGCCCCGAGGTGTGTCGCAAGACTGTCCAACCTCAGGATCAACCGCAACCGCGTTTGCTTTCGCTTGCTTAGTTGTTATTATGATTACGCCTCCAAATTAGCGGTTATCCTCCAAATTCAATTGTTCCGCCTGTTTTCGGAAGCCGTACATATCGAAAAAATGAGGTTCTTATCTGATCGGCGCCAGCGCCGTTGGATTTGCGTACGCTAGATGGCGACCGGCACCACGGTGGAATATGAAATCGTTGGAACTTTGCTTTCCCGACTGCGATCAATCATAAGAACAAACCTAAGGAAAGTTTTAGTACCAGAACGATGAAAATTCTACTTTATAATCCCGACAACGGCGTAACCCGTAATTTCATGCCGCATCTTTGGATGTTTCTTCTCCAGGCCCTGACACCCAAAGAGCATCAGGTTATTCTGATCGACGGCAACGCAAAGGCGATGACAAAGGCCGAGCTCGTTTCATTCTGTAAACAAGAGGAGATCGGACTCGTCGGAATTGGAGCGATGACAAGGATGGTCGCTCGTGCCTATGGCGTCGCAGATGCACTAAGGGCCGCGGGACTCAAGGTCGTGATGGGCGGACCCCATGTTACGGAATGTTCGGACGAAGCACTGGGACGAGATGGCGGCGTACGTCATGCTGATGCAGTCGCACTCGGCGAAGCCGATGATTATTGGGCGGACATCGTCGAAGATGCGGCGAACGACGATCTAAAAGAGATTTACCAGCCGAGGTTTGACGAGAAGGGAAACGACGAAAAACCTTCACTCCAGCCCTACCCGCATATCCCCTGGGAAACACTCGATCTCGAACAATTCAGCCTAATCCCGGGAGTTCTGCGCCCGGTGCTTTCAAAACTGGGGGCAGGCTGGGGCAAATTCTTTGTGGTCCCGATCGAGACCGGCCGCGGCTGCCCCTACGGATGTGAATTTTGTACGGTAACAGGATTCTTCGGTGATTCGATTCGTTTTCGTGCGAACGAGGACGTGGTCGAAGAACTGCTCAGGTTAAAAGAGCGTGCAAAAAACGAAAAGGGGCAGATTGCCGTTTTCTTTATCGATGACAACCTCGCGATCAACAAGAAGCGTTTGAAAACATTGCTACGGGACATAATAGCGGCTGGAGCACAGTTACCATGGGTCGCGCAGATCAGCGCGAATCTCCTGGGAGACGAGGAGCTCGTGGATCTGATTGCCGATGCGGGCGGTAAGTGGATCTTTATTGGAATGGAGTCGATTGATCCGGAAAACATGGCCTCAGTCAACAAGAACTTTTCAAAACCGGCAGATTACAAGGAAGTGCTTGACCGACTCGCGAAACGAAATATCTACGCGATCACCTCATTTATATTCGGTATGGATAACGATACCAAGGGTGTCGCCAAAAGAACCGTCGACAAGATCGAAGAATGGGCACCGGGACTTCCCGTTTTCGGACAGCTCACGCCGTTTCCGGCGACGCCGCTCTATACAAGTCTCGAGAAGGAGGGCCGATTGAAAAGACCGCTGCATTGGTTGGAGTTTGCACCTTTTGAAATGGCGCATACGCCTTTGAAAATGAGTGTCACCGAGGCAAAATCGGAAACCGACTATGCCTGGGCACGCTCATACAGCCCAGAAAGAAACGCCGAGGCGCTCGATTCGATCAGCGACTCCCCGATTCAGTTTCGAATCAGCCACCTGGTGTCGCGTCTGTTTTTTCGGGGCATCTATTTTCCGCAGATGAGCAAGAGTGCCTGGTTAAAACTCATCTTTGACAATCGCGGTAGCATAGCCGGTCTGTTGAAAGAAGGTTTCGGCACGTGGAGAAAAGCCCGGAAACGTGGCCGCGATGCCGTGAAAACAAGCCCTGTGAGTTTCGAACCTGAAACCTATATCGATGCTGACAATGCGTAATTTAGGTTGCAATAGCGGCTCGAAGCATGCATTATTACTAATGTAAACCCTTCTCTCGCACGTCAACGATGATGTGCCCTTCTTAAAAAGGCTTTCGGCATTTTTGGATAAACAGAGAGTCGGCTGGTTATAATTATAGAAGCCGCTTTTGCTATAGAGCACCCGAGACCGAATCTTCGCAAGCAGACCGTTTCTCCAATACTATAACGAATAGAAGCTTCTTTGATGTCCAAACAATTGGGCAAGGATTCAGATATGTCTAACAAACTTTATGTTGGCAATATTTCGTTTGATACAACGGAAGCCGACTTGGAAGATCTTTTTGGTCAGGCGGGTACAGTCGAATCGGTAAATATCATTTCCGATCGCGATACTGGACGCTCACGGGGTTTCGGCTTTGTCGAAATGTCGAGCCAGGAAGAAGCAAACAACGCCATCTCGCAGTTTAACGAAACCGAGGTCGGCGGACGCAACATTATCGTCAACGAAGCAAAGCCACGCGAAAACCGCGGCGGCGGAGGCGGCGGCGGCAACCGTTGGTAGGTCCGTTCATCACGACTAATTAGCATCAAGTGCCCCGGCTTGTGTTAAAGCCGGCGGCACATTTTTACAGGCGAACTGGTTTCGCCTCTTTA
>JAOTWT010000176.1 GCA_029862725.1 Acidobacteriota bacterium
TTGAATCTTTCCGTACCTAAACTCAACATTGTCATATCCGATCTTCGCGGATAAATCATTCTTGTACTTTCGCGCTAACCCGAGCATTTCGGTGTTTGTATCGACGCCGATGACGCTTCCTTCGGCGCCGACGATCTGCGAAGCGATATAACAGATCTTTCCGCCCCCCGAACCCAGATCGAGAACGATATCGCCCTCTCGAACATATGCGGAGGGGTCGCCACAGCCGTAGTCACGCTCGATTATTTCCCCGGGTAGTATCTCCAGGAATTGAGGGTCGTAATCGACCGGACAACAAAGAGCCGGTTCGACTTCGCTGGCGGCCTTTTGATATCGGCTTCTTACCGCGGCTTCAACATCTAGATCGAAAGGCATATCTATTCTATTATTCCCTCCAGTCGGTTTTGATTGGAATGTCCGATTCCGGCGTATTTATTCCATTATGAAACACGCAGTGATCATTATGGCAAAAGTGCCCGAACCGGGGTTTGTAAAAACACGGCTTCAACCGTACCTTAGTCCGCAGCAATCCGCCGAACTCGCGACAGCGCTGCTCGCCGACGCCGAGGTCAAAGCCGGTTCCGTGTCCGCCAACACAATCGTCGCATTCACGCCGCCAGAAAAGAGAAACTATCTGGTGACAATGCTACATCACCGGCATCTTCTTATCGAACAGGAAGGAGAGGATCTGGGGTCACGCATGCACAACGCTTTCGAACGCGCATTTGAGATGGGATTCGAAAGCGTCTTAATCATCGGTACCGACAGCCCCACTGTGCCTGAGAGTTTATTGCCAAGCGCGTACGAGAAACTGGATTCGGGGTCCGACGCGGTCTTGGGGCCGGCAAATGACGGAGGTTTCTATTTAATCGGTCTCAATCGGCCGGATGCCCGTATTTTTGAGAATGTCGAATGGAGCTCAGAAGAGGTGTTCGAACAGACTGCGGCCAATATCGGCAGGCTCGGTTTGAATCTCGGCCTATTGCCCGTCCACACGGATTTAGACTCCACGAAGGACCTCATCGCAGTCCGTGCAATTCTGGCCGGGAATCCCGGACTATCGCCCAGTACCGCTATGTGGTTGCGCCGGCATTTTGAAGATCGCCCATGAGAATTGTGGCGCTAGCTCCCTGATAACGTCTCGCCGTAAAGAGATTCGATTTGGTCCAACATACGTTCGAGCCCAAACTGCTCTACGGCAAATTTACGCGCGTTGTTTCCCAATAACTTCATTGTTTTTGGGTCGTTCAAGAGTTCACATACGGTCTCGGAAATCTCGACCGGCGCATCGATCGCCACCAGCCGGCCATTCGAACGGTCGGTAATCAGCTCCGCGGCTCCTTCGGAACGAGTAGCGACAACGGCCCGGCCGCTTGCCATCGCTTCGGAAATAGCCAAGCCAAAGCTTTCGGTGCGGGATGCGGATACGAGAATGTCGATTGAAGCGTAAACCGGAGCCATATCCTCGACCCAGTCAAGCCAGATAAATCGTTCCTCAAGACCAAGGACCTTGACGAGCCGCTTCAACTCCCGCCTGTAGCTCCCGCTGTAGGAATTGTCCTTTCCGCAACACAAAAAACGAACCTCGGGAAGTTCTTTTCCGATGAGTTCCGCGGCGAGAATAAATTCCTTCTGACCCTTAAAGCTGCTGAGTTCACCGACAATGGCGACCAGGGGAACGTCATACGGGATGTTGTGTTCGAATCGGAATTCTTTACGTAATTCGCCGGTATATTGCTCCGAGCGTTCGTGGATCTCAAAACCGTGTGGAATCACCGCGATTTTTTCGACCGGAAACAACTTTTGTAACTGAACCTTTGTGGCCTCAGAAACGGCGATAACGCGATCGACATTTCGCAACGCCAGTTTGTGAGCGTTTTTCATCGCGAAAAGAACATGGCGGGTGAGGATCAGCCTCGTACCTGGAGACATCCGAACAGCAAGACTAGCGACCGTGTAGTCTCTTCCAATATGCGCGTGTAGGATCTCGATTTTTTCGGTTCTGAGAATCTTGGAAAGTCTCACGGCCGACAACACATCGATCGAATTTCGAAGCGGAAGCCGGTACAGCGTATCTTTCCCAAGAAAATCGAGCCGTTTTTCCCAGTCGCTGCCTTTGCGGAGCACCGCGAAGATATCGTGGCCGCGACTGCTAAGGCCCGAGCATAGATCGACGAAATGTTTTTCGCCGCCGCCGAAGGTATCTGCTGAAGATAGCTGTAAGATTCGCACTCAGACAATAGTAATTCGTTATTGTCGGATCGTAAATCCAGCGACTTCAATCATTTGGATTCGAGGGATAAAAGATGGGGGCCATCCGAATCGGATAGGCCCCCTAGAGAAGAGATCATGTTCCGCTAGAACTGGAATCTCGCACCAAACTGCGCCTGGAAGACCTGGCTTCCGGCGAAGTTCGAAGTGATGATGTTGCCGCTCGAATCCCTGATCAGTTTGAAGTTGGGATTCGTAATGCCGCTGAGACCGCAATCGGCGTTGCTGTTGTTGCAGTAACGCGTCTGGTTGAAGCCGTACTGGATGTTCGCGGAATTGAATATATTGAAGAATTCCGCCGTCAGGACGAGCCTCTTTCTATCATCAAAGTTAAAGCCCTTCTGAACCCTCAGGTCCACTTCGTAAACACCCGGCTGCCTGAATGCGTTGCGGCCAAGATCGACGCCAAATGCCGTGTAGGGCCGATCGTTGTTTACGTTATCCGAATTCAGATCAGCACCGACCTGCGAATCAAACGGCACTCCAGAGCGGAGTTTAATCGCACTAGAGATTTCAAACCCGTAAGGAAGGAAAAAGATCGGGTTTGCCGTAAACTGATGCCGCCTGTCGATTCGCGACGGCCCGTATTCAGGCTGGTAGTTAAATGCATCAACATATCCAAAACCGCCGGAATCACGTTCATTGTCGTCATCCGATTCGCTTTTCGAAAGGACATAGAAGGCATTTAGCCTCAGCCATTCATTGGTAAAGCGTGCCCTCAAAGTCAAAGCCCTAAACATCGATTGCGCCGATGACTCACGGACCGAGATATTTCCAAGGGTTGGGACCGGCCGAAGGTTTCGGTTGTATATCGGTCGGCCGGAGACGGCATTTATCGATGTCGCGACTGGTATGTTGATGTTCTTGTTTCGTTGAAGCTGAGTCGTTCGAACCTGTGAAAAATCAGCACCTACGGAAAAGGCTTTTGACAACTGCCTTTCGACGCCGCCGCCAAACTGTAGTGACATCGGATTCTTAAAGTCCGGCGCCATAAACGTTGGCTGCGCTCCTGTAAAGAAGCCCAACGCGCTAGTCGGGGCGCCCGGTGATGCGGCCAGGATCGCCGCACTGATCGTTTGCAATTGTGCGGGAGTAAGACCCGGCATATTCGTAAGCGGTGACGAATTCAGGTTAATGCCGAGAATCGCGAAGTGCCGGTACACAGTGTTAGGTGATCGCCCAGGTCCTACCAGACCGACGTATCCCGGATTTTGCGCGTCAAACATCGCCTGATTGAACTGGGTCGGAATCGTAAACGGAAACTGAACCGTCAGGTTACCGGGCGTCGTGCGGAAGTTATTCATCGGATCCGCCATTAGAAGCAGCGGAGTCCGTGCATAAAACACGCCTGAGAAGCCCCGGACAACAGTTTTTCCGTCCCCCGCCGGATCCCATGCAAATCCTACCCGTGGCCCGAACTGTAAACCGCTGTCCGGAATTTCGGTAGGATCCATCGAACTGCCGGCAAATATCGGATAGTTGCCGTTTTGCACGGCGTCTATCAACGCGGTATTGCCGAGTTCGGGGGTTGGATTGAACTGGTTGTCGAGCCTGATCCCGAAATTCAGGGTCAGGTTCTTGTTGTACCGCCATGAATCCTGCGCAAATACCGCAAATTCCGTGACCGTGTAGGCAACTTTGAGGTTACCAATCTGCTGTCTGAAAGTTGCGTTCGAACGATCAAAACGGCCGAACAAGGCATTGGCGTTTGGTATGTTCGAGAGAACGTCGAGGAATCTGGTATCCGTTGAATCGAAGTACGAATACGTCCCGAACTGGTCAAAACCAAACGACTGATCGGCATGCATCCGGTTAAAGTCGAACCCCGCCTTTAAGGTGTGATTGTTGACAAGAAACGTAAGGCTGTCGGCAATCTGAACCCTTGTGTCAAACTGGGTCGTTGGCATAAATGAACGGGTTCCGATATCGCCATATGTGTTAGAGATCAAAGCGACGGCCGAATTTGCCAGACGCGGCCTGACTTCCTTTGAATACTGCGCGCGAAATTCATTGATGACGGTAGCGGAAATACTGCTAACAAGCTGTCCATTAAGCGAGTAGGTCCGATCCTTCTCCGTTCCGTTGGTCAGAAGCGATCGGTTTGTCGTCGGGTCAACATCGAATTCACCGGTGGTAACGGCATTCTTACCTTCATTGCGACTAAAGTTGAACCGCACATTCATTGTGTTCGTGTCATTGATTACCGCATCGACCCTGCCAAGTCCGGCAATCGCATCGTTGGTCAGTGTAAATGGCACTTCCAGGGATTTGAACAAATCATAAACTGCACGCTGGCCCGGAGTAAGCGTACTTGGCGTCACATCGAGTGCGTTTCGGAATAGTACCTGCCTTGGCGCACTTACCTTTTGCTGTTCATAGGAGCCGAAGTAAAAGACCCTGTCCTGTTTGATCGGTCCACCGATCGAACCGCCAAATTGATGCTGGGTCGGGGCGGTACCGGGCGATATTCCCTGTGTCACCAAGGCGTCACCTATCGCTTTCGCATACGAGTGGGCTCTAGCGGCTTGCTCCGGGCGCAATAGGTAAAACGCGGATCCGCTCAGGTTGTTACCACCTGATTTTGTCACGACCGAGATCACACCGCCTGTCGAACGTCCGAATTCAGCCGAATAACCCGCGGCGATCACATTGAATTCTCTTACCGATTCCTGAGGGACCGTGAAAGCGCTGTTTGAGCGTTCCCCGCCTCGGATGCCGCCAAAGAAGGGATTGCTGTAATCAGATCCGTCGACGTTAATATTTGAGTTCACTCCGCGCTGGCCGGAGAGCGAGATTTGTCCACGCGACGGGTCGACCTGAGCGGTTGGAGTCAGCGTGGCAAGATCCTGAAACCGTCTGCCGTTGATTGGCAGGTTTGAAATCTGTGTGTCATTAAGAACGGCGTCAGGCTCGCTCCTGGTAGTTTGAATTTCTTCGCCCGTCACGTTAACAACGGCGGTCAGATCGCCGACGCCAAGCGAGAAATTTACGTCGACAGTTCTTCCAACGTTCACTATCACCTCACGGGTTTGTTCTTCAAATCCCCCGCCGCTTGCGGCAACGGTGTACGTTCCCGGCTGAACCAGGACGAACTGAAAGATCCCCGTGGAATTGGTGGTGGTGGTTGCTGATTTGCCGGTATTCTTATTGGTAAGCGTCATCGTTGCGTTAGGTACAACGGCACCCGTGCCGTCAGAGACAACTCCGGTGATCTGACCCGTGCTCGTTTGCGACTGCGCAAAAACCTGGATAATTCCACACAGCAACACGAGCGCTGCCGCTGGTAGGAATCGAGAAACCAATTTATTGATCATTTTTTTGTCCTCCCGTGCTATTTGCACAGGCTGGTTTCGACCTGACTTCCGGAACGGTTCATCGTGGCTGGAAATTTGAATCTAAATCCCGAATCTCGGATAAGCGCATGCCGCTAATCGGAAACCATTCTTCTCGTAAGTGATTCGTATTTAGACTCATTGAGCCGTAACTAAAGCAACTCAACGGCTTCCAGTTTTGATGTCCCATTCGCAATTTGCCAGACAGGATCGTTTGAATTAAGAAGTAAATTTCCTCTGCGCCTAAGGCAAATTTTATACCAAATTCGGAGTCGGATTTTGATTGGATTCCAGAGCAATTTCCGCAATCGAACGGAAAAGCCTCCGACCTGCAATAGCATCCTAAGAGATTGTAAACACAGGGCTTTACGCGAGCTGAAAAATCGTACTGAATCGGATGGGATAAGTGACACCACTGTCCACTGTATCGGAATTTGTAAAGACTGAACGAAACAATGAATTCAATGCTGAGCTTGAACGTGAGTCGTCAACAAGACTTCTCTTTTCCTTACTGGTCGAAAAGGGTAGATTGCCGTATAGTCTCCTCTGGTCATTTGATCAACGGGATCAAATCGATATGGAAAGCCGCTGATGCTTCCATTTTTGTTTGCGATACGGAATAAAATTCCCCCTGTTTTACTTATTCCTGTGTTAGGGGGGCAACTTTATCGCTTAAATTGCCAACAAAGCTTATGAATTTGAGCGAATTGAGCGAAAATGGGAACTGAAATCCGCTATTATGGGGATTTTTTTGAACGTTTGAGCGGTTTAAGCGTTTTTAGCTTGACATTTAGATTGGTTATAAGTATATTCCCACTATTATTTGAATGAGGGGGTCATAATGGCACATTTTATAGAATCAACGGTTGCAGAGAATCCTCATCTC
>JAOTWT010000179.1 GCA_029862725.1 Acidobacteriota bacterium
TTGCCATCGTGATCGAGAAAATTAACCCTGCCGACATCGATTCTCTCTGTCCTGCCGTCACGAAGCTGCGCGGCGGTATCACGCGGAGTCGAAGACAACCCGAGCGAACGCCTGAAATCACCGCCGGTGCCGGCCGGCAACACGCCGAGCTCGACATTCTCGCCCGAATTCATGATGCCGTTTACGACCTCGTTAATCGTGCCGTCCCCTCCGCAGGCGATAATAAAGCGGCGCCCGGATTCGATGAATCTCGCCGCGATACGCTCACCGTCCCCGGGCCCTTTTGTGAATGCGACGGAAAAAGGGCCGAAATGCGAACGGAAATCGGCTGCCAGCTGCGACCAGCGGGTACGGGTCGAGCCGCCCGCGGATTTCGGGTTGACGATAATCAAAGGTAAACCCGGATCGCCGTTCGGATTGTTGGAATTATTGTCGTTCAAAGTTTCCTGAAATCATTGGGGTGAATATTAATCCAATCACCGATCGCGGCATTCCGTTACCGCACCAATTCAAGCCAACTAAAAATGGATTGGAAAATTATAACCTATATTCTTTCTGCATAGTACATTTCGAGACGATTTTGAACGCGGGTCTCGTGCGGGGCCAGTCGTCCAAGTCGCGGGAAAGCATGGCGGAAGGCAGGGTTAAATGCACTCACCGACCTGGGATGAAGCCGTGTCACGAAGCGCCTAATCTTCGAATTCACCTTCACGCCCGACTCCTAGCGCGTCGGCGACTCGGTTTATGTAGTTGAACCAAGAGGCGATGATCGTGATCTGAAGTATTGCGGTGTCGTCGAAACCAACCGCCCTCAATTCCTCGTGCGTCTTTGGCGTGATGCTGACAGGGTCTTTCGTCAGGCGGATCGAATAGTCGCACATCGCCCGTTCCGCGGCATCCAAGGGAGCGTTCTCGTAGTCGTTGCAAAGAGCATCGACCAATTCATCATCAAGGGTCACGCGACGCAGAAACTCTGCGTGGGATTCAAGTCAGTAATGGCAGTCGTTCACCCCTGAAACGACCGTTGCGATCATCTCGTGATGTCTGCGTTCAAGAGGGAGGTCCTCGGTCATTGCGGCACTGGCCGTCATAAAGCCGTGAAACAGTGCATCGGGAATGAGTGAATGCGATTCGACGATCGATTCTCCTGTGCTGCTCGCTGCCGGAACGGGAGTTGAATACTCCGTTGGAAATGTCGATCTCAGCTTTCTCAACATATCCAGAAGCTCGGGGCCTGCGTCCTGCGGCCTAATTGTTTTTATCCATGCCATAGCAGACTATTTTGCCACGATCTTTAAGTGCATTACAGCGGAAGCTGCGGCTCATGCAAATGGTCTCCTATCATCTTCATTTCTGCAATTTCGCGACGCCCATCTGCATTTGGTAAAATACACGGCACCAAACGAATCAAAATTAACAGAGCGGGCCGCCAAATTCTCCCAATCATGAACGAAAAGAAAACAAAGGGAAAATCGATTAGCAGGAAGACAAAGGTCGTCGTCGGTATTTTTTTGGTGGCCATACTCGCAACTGTAAGCCTCGTTGGCCTGGGTGTTTACGGCTTTTACAGCATTCTTTCTGATGATGGAAGCGGAAAGGTGCCGAAGTCAATTGAAAGAACGGGAGTACTCAAGGGCGAAGGCGTTCTGAAAAAGACCACGTTTTTTGAGCTTGAGAAAGCGGGCTTAATGGATACGGTCCGGGGCGTCACGCCGGAAGGCACGGAGGGCGACCGAAAACGCGTTGCCTCCGCCCTCGTTGCGGAAAAGATCTTTGGTTTTGACGATCTGCGGATGGCAGGCGGGAAAATGGTCGCCGCATCGCAGTTTGGAGTTTTCGTGTTTGATTCCGGTGGAAAACTGGAATCCCGGAAGTTTTTTCAAATCTCGCGACAAAAGGTAAAGGCGGGTTGGTTTGAGCTCGAGAATGAAAAACCGGAACTGGACAACCTTCGAATCGTGCGCCTCTCGAGGGAAAAATTCGGTTTTCTCGCCCTCAATTCGATCTCAGGTGTGACCGTTTATGACGAAAACGCGAACGTTGTGTGGCGGCATGCGGAAGAGACCCCCGATCTCGGAATACTCTTTAAGGATGAGAAAGAGCGAGACCGCCAATTTGAAGATAGCGAACATGTGCTGGAGGCGGCCGTCGGCGACCTGGACGGCGATGGAATATCCGAATACCTCGTGGCCAGAAAAAATGTAGGGCTGCAGGCCTTTAGCGCGAAAGGGGAAGTGCTATGGACCTTGAAACAGGACTACCCTTCAGCCAGGCTCTTTGTGTTCGATTCAGACGTCGATGGCAAGGCGGAAGTAATGCAGATCGGAGAGAGACTGGTCGACGGAACGGGAAACGTCGTCCGGGAGGTCAAATCAAGCGGGATTCCGTTGGTCGGCGAAGACGCTCTCGGGAAAAGGACTATCTGGTTTTGTGAAATCCTGGAACTCAATCTGACATGCATGGACGAATCCGGAGAAAAGACATTTAATTCGCCAGCTCCACTCAGCGAGGTAGATCTCGATGAGCCACGCAGATATAGTTCGGGCGAGCATGCCTGGGTGGATTCGACAACGCGGGTAGCAAACGAAAGACTTGTCTGGGTAAGGCTTCGGAAGGGTGAGCCGATGTTCCTGGCGTCGGTAGGATCGTTTATAGGGATTCCCCGCACGAATCTCTATCTTTATGATTTTGGCGGCAACCTGATTTTTCATGAGGTTTTGGCCGATAGTGCCGAGGCGATTTCAACGGTTCCGAATGGAGACGGGACCGAGGCGATACTGGTCGGAGGGAAGAGCACGATCTGGAAATACGAAGCTGGAGAGCTCTTAAAGGATGATCCCTAGGCCCAGATTTCGCGGTCTTTTTCAGCCAGTTCGGCGATCTTCTCCATACAGAAATCCGAAATCTTTTTGTGGGTCCGGACCGCGTTCCTTTCTTCCAGCAACGAACCGAATTCGATTTCACTGCCGAACCAGATACGTATCTTTTCGCCGCCCGTCCAGTTCCCCAGGATTTGTTTCGGCAGGTGGTTTCCAAGACCCGTGATATATACCGGAATCACCTGTGGGCGTGCGTCCATTATCACCTTTCCGACACCAGGCTGGGCACGCAGGAATGAATATGGATCGTCATTGAGGTTGCGTTTTCCTTCCGGATGAAAGCCGATCATATGCCCTTCGCCTTCACGGCAGATCTGGATCAGGCGTTTTAGCGAATACTTGTCGAACTCTCGTTTCCCTGCATCTTTTGCTTCACGAAAAAACGGTGGGTACATCGACCACCAACCCATCACGAGATTAACGAACCACCCGATTGGATTGTCGTAAAAAAATTTCGCTCGGACGGGGAAAAAGAGCCTGACGGGTCGTCTTGTCTGGCGAAATATCACGCTCGAGACGACATACATGTCAAAAAACGAACGGTGATTGGCAACAAGCAGCAAAGGGCGGGAGACCTCGGACGATTCGATGTTGTCGATCCCATAGACGTTCATCAGGTTGTAGGTCGCGATCTTGATCCAGAGCGAGCCGATATGGCGCTGGCAGAATCCCCAAAAGCGTTTCCAGCGACCCAGGTTCATTCTATGGGTCAGCCTGAAGCCGAGTCTCTCAGAAAATGAAAGCAGCGCAAGTTGCCCCGCTACGGGTACCAGCGCATTTGACGCTCTTGAGGTTTTAAGTGATTTACTCTCCGGGTTCACTGGGTCTTTAAATATTGAAAGTAGGGACGTCAGCGATAGACTCTCGATACGAAGTTGCCGTTAAGGAATTCACCGGGATCAATATCGGTTTGCATTGTCACGCCTTTATATTTATTGGACGCGAGCATATCAGCACACTCGACAAGGGCCGACGCAGTCGTGGTCTGGATGGCCCTCAGGCGCTGCCCGTTCAATTCGAGCGGTTTGATGTGAAAGGCCTTTTCAACCATCCGCCTGTGACCCTTGGAATCGAATCCCTCAACGGAAGCGTGTGCGACAACAAGGTCATCTTCAACCAGGGGAATCTTCTCGAGCATCTCGTTTTCCAGTTTTTGCGGCAGAGTTTCATCGAACGCGAGATGTTTTATGACTTCTTCCACCCACTCGTAATGGCCTTCGTGCCTGAGGGTCTTGTATTCGAGATTTCTCGCCCGGCCTTCAAAATGACGGGGCAGATTCGCCGCACCGCCCGACGTCAAATCGGCCTCGTAGGCGAATCCGTCGATGATTATCTTTTCGCGTTCCGATAACGATGGAAGATGGACCCTCTCGTAATCGCGGACAACGCGAACCGTTTTGACATACTCTGTAGCGACCCCGATCGGCGACCACGTAAAACCATAAAAATGCGGGGCATGTGCGTGGGTCGTGAGCGCACCGACCTTCATCGCGATTCTTTCGACCTTTTCATTTTCAAAACTCTCGACAAATTGATTATAAAGCGACATCGCAAGGACATTTATGAATCCCGGTGCGAGTCCCGTTTGCAGGATAAAGCCGGTTTCAGCACCCTTTGCAATCTCGATCACCGCGTCCGTTTCCGCCACGTACTCGGTAAGATTGGCATAGTGCATTTTGAAGTCCCTTGCAAAACGCGCCAACTGTGGTGCCCGTTTGCCGGGAGCACAATCGAGAAACACATGGCACTGCTCAAAGGCGTTGCGCATCTCGTCATTGACGCCATCGGGCTGCATCAGGATCGTATGAACGCTGCCGGTACGCTGCGAAAGATTGGTTACGAAACCCTTTGCCTGATGGAGCCTCTCTTCCGATATATCTCCAAGATAAATCTCGACCTCGCCCCCGCTCCATTCCCTCAAAAGCAGGGCCGCCGCTTCTCCGATTCCGCCCGTTCCGGCGACAAAAATACGATGATTCATAAGTGGAAGATTTGAACATAAAATCGGGCAAGACTCAATTCGCCGAATCGTTCGCGCGGCAGGAGTAAGGCCGCCGATTACCGTTGCCGCCGGCAAAAGCGACACGACACAATCTTGACCCCTTTTTAATAAATGTGAATTATATGTTTATGCGAATGACATACTTTCTGTTGGCGGGTTTGATATGGATGATCGTGCTGGCGTCGGGCGCCTGCGAGCCGCGAAGTGAGGAGGTTTTTGAATTGAATATTGCCGAGATGACCGTCGCCGACGCACACAAAGGCTTTGAGGAAGGGAGATTTACAAGTGAAGATATCGTCGCCGCCTCCCTCAAACGGATCGAGAAATATGACAAAAAGATAAACGCCATAACCTTTATCAACCCGGAAGCGCTTCCGCAGGCCCGTGCCTTGGACGCTGAATACAAGAAGACGGCCAAATTGCGGCCGCTACACGGGATACCGATCATCGTCAAGGACAACTTCAATACAGAGGGTATGCCGACGACAGCCGGTTCGTACGCCTTAAAGGACTTCATTCCCGGGGAAAATGCCTTTATGGTGCAGAAGATGCTCGACGCGGGGGCGATCATTCTCGCCAAATCCAACATGGCCGAGTGGGCATTCAGCCCGATGCACACCGAAAGCTCGACCCACGGTACGACACGCAATCCCTACAATCTCAAACATGTTCCGGCGGGCTCGAGCGGCGGTACGGCTGCGGCGATTGCATCGAGTATTGGGATTCTGGGTCTTGGCACGGACACCGGGAATTCTATCAGGGGGCCCTCGTCTCACAATGCGCTCGTCGGATTTCGATCGACGCTTGGCCTGACCAGCCGGAGCGGTATCGTGCCCCTGTTTTTGCGCAATGACGTCGCCGGGCCGATGTGCCGAACGGTGGAGGACGCGACCCGCGTGCTACAGGTGGTTGCCGGTAATGATCCAAAAGATCCGTTGACGAACTACTCGGATGGGAAGGTCGAAAAGGATTATCTCAAGTATCTTCAAAGAGATGGGCTGAAGGGTGCGCGCGTCGGGGTCTTGACCGAATTGAGCGAAGACGATCCGGACCCTGAAATCAAGGTACTATTCGATGTGGCAATCCGGGATATTCGCTCGATGGGTGCGGAAGTTGTTGAAAAAATTGATGTTCCTCTATTTGAAGAATTGCGCAAAGATCAGTGGTGCGATGTTTTCCGGGACGATGTCGAAGCGTATTTGAAGGAATACGTTAAGAACGATTTAATGGCGAAATTCGAAGACATCATAAAAGCGGGCAGCAATTCAAAATTCGCGGAAGAAGGGCTCCTGGAGTCGTCAAAATCGAAAGAAAAGAATGGCACGACTCAATGCGGAGATGTTTATACCGACGAGCGCAGGATCGCATTCCGCGAGGCGATCGAAAAACGTATGGACGAACTAGAGCTCGATGCGATCATCTACCCGACGTGGAACAATAAACCGGCGCTTATCGACAAGTTCGAGGAAGGCTACAAGGGCGATAGCAACCAGGTCGTCGCGCCGCATACCGGGCAGCCCGCTTTTACCGTCCCGATGGGGTTTACAAAAGGGAACCTGCCGGCAGGAATTCAGTTTCTCGGGCGGTTGTATTCCGAGCCGACCTTG
>JAOTWT010000178.1 GCA_029862725.1 Acidobacteriota bacterium
GATCGGAAGTACGGGGTCGTTGGTTCCATGCGTAACGAGAATTGGGAAGCCCTTTAGCTTCTCGGTTTGACTACCGGTCGGGGCCAATTCGGAGACCGCCCGCCCGCTCATTGCAATTACGCCGGCAAACTTTTCGGGTTCGGAAAAAAGAGCGCTCAGGCTCATCATCGCGCCCTGGCTGAATCCGCACAAATATATCCGCTCCGCATCGACATCATGTGCTGAAATTAATTCGTCAACAAACCTGAGTATCTTTGTCCTGCTCTCTTCGAACTGCGGCCCGTTGATTGAAACGCGGCCGGGCTCGATATAGATCTCAAACCAGCCGTAGCCGCCATAGGGCAATGCGTACGGCGCACGCGCGCTGACGACAAAAAAGCGTTTGTCGAGAAAAGGATGAATCCCGTAAAGGTCGTTTTCATCGGCGCCGATGCCGTGAAGCAAAAGAAGCAGCGGCGGTTTTTTGTTTGAAGTTACTTCCGGCTCTTTGAATTGATATTCAAGTGTCATGTGAGATTAGTGCGGATTTGTGGAGTGTCCGCATTAACTTGCAGATAAAAATGGAGCGTGCCCGAAATTCAAAAAGTGAGTATTCATTTAGTCAAATTATTTGATTGCAACGGTGTGGACTTTATTAGGTAGCAAACTCGTAGACCGGTTCTTCATTCCATTCTCGACCCAAGAGCACCCTGCCATTTGCCTTTTTGCTTCTACGTTGGCCATCTTCACCCCACGCTCCCCATTGTTTGAAAAAAAACGAAACGCCTTGCTTTTCACATTGCTTCTGAACATCAATCGCCCATTCTGGTTTCATGGGTCTGGCGCCGTGACCGCTCTCACCTCCAACAATCACCCAGTGAATTCCTGATAAGTTAATTCGTCCGATTTCCTCAAGGAGAGGTTCAATCGACAAGAAACGTATTTCGGCATCAATATTTCGCAGAACGTCTATGCGGTTCTTGCTCTTTCGATTTTCAGCCGTAACCCCAAGCCATACATTTCGTGGTGCAGATCTTGTTGCGAAGTAGTCATTGAGGACCTTTTCGCGCTTGGTTAGGATCTGATAGGCGTGTTGGGGAGTTTTCCGAATTGTCTCAAATACCTTGTCTAGGTATTTAAATGGCATTTCTTCATGAAAAAGATCGCTCATCGAATTAACAAAAAACTTGGTAGGGCGCTTTATTCTTAATGGCACGTCAAGTCTGCCCGGCATAGTTTTAAATGTAAATCCGTTTTCATAACCTGGCGACTTCATTGCTCGCAATCGATTAGCCATTATTTCCGCATAGCAGTTCTTGCATCCAGCCGAAATCTTGTCACAACCAATTGACGGATTCCATGTTGCATCTGTCCATTCAATTTTCGAATACTTCATATCGATCCTAGTTTAAAGATTACTCGTGGCGGAGCAAAATTCCTATAGTATTTCCAATTGATATAGAAGCTGCCCTTTCTCGCTGGTTTCCCGTCGGAACAATTCAAGACATTGAAATTCGGCTTTTCGTTTGCCCAATGTCGGAAAATCTCATTAGCATGTCTGGGCAAAAACTCGTTTGCCAAAACAAATTCGTACGTCTCAAGGTTGTCTTTAGGCGAGCTCAAATGATCTTCGAGAAGACCTTCAAGGTCCAGATAGTTTTGTTGCTTGATCAGCTGCTTTTCTTGGTCTGGGAAAAGCGATGGCGGTTCGGGCTGTTTGAAACCACCCCCTTCCGCCTCGTCTAACTGCCACTTCACTTCAAGAATTTTCTCAAAACCATAGATGTGCGGGCTTATAAAGAACAAAGCATACGTGTTGCTCTTGTCCCTTTGAATCGAGAAGGATGTCGTAAAATACTTATTGAATCTCAATGCAACTCTTACATCTGAAATGTATTCGACTGATGAAACGGTATGCTTTCTAAGGCGATGATTCTCATCAAAAAAACTGTCTACAAATTTCTTCAGCGGCTCGTAAGGCTTCAAGTCGCTCCCAAGCGCAACAGTGGTAAATCGCTGCATCTGGGAAATTGGTAAGAAAATGATCAGCTCTGATCTGCCGTTCGTCAAAAGACTCAATAGAATCTCCTTTCTAATCTCTTTATAGCCGTATGGATCGATGAAGATAAGGTTTCTAACATTATCGTCTTGGCTTTCCAATAGATCGATTATTTCTCGAAAAAAATCATCTGCATTTTCGTTGCGATAATTTACTTCGCAGTGACCCTCGTTCGATTGTTCGATATATTCTTGAACTTTTGAGATTTTAGATGCCTTGCTGTCGTTAACATTCAAAGTGATCTTTTTGGACCCGTGATGTTCTTCGCGTAGCTTTCTAATTGCATCAAAGGCAACCAAAGGACTGCCTTTCTTATCATTGTCGTATAAGCCAGTTCCACAAAACACATCAAAAATATTGATCTCACGTATTTTACGAGCTAGATAAAGAACCCGAAGATATATTTCAAGATACTTTTTGTAGAATTCGACCTTCGCTTCAGAATGAAGCAACATTGTCGTCTTTGAGTCTGTTTTGCGTTTCTTCAATGGGAGGATCCTGTTGCGCCGTGCAAAGACCTGAGTTTGTGTATTTTAGGTGATTCGTATGAAGATAGAAACAATGTTCAAATATTGAGTCCAATCTAGTTATAGTGCTCCTAAGTTATATCCTGATATTCCCGATCTTTTCTTTTTTCTTCTTGGAAGATTCCTTCATATAGACGGCATCCTCGATATCCCGCTTCTCCCGCTCGCCCTTTGAATGCCATCTCATCCATTCCGCAGGCGCGTCGAACGTCTCGCCGCCGTGGGCGGTCAGGCGCTTTCTGATCCGGCACATCACGGGAGTGTTTATCCCGACACCGGAGATTATCGCCTGACCCTTCGTGAGCGCGGGAAGCTCAGCCAGAAGCGCGCGGCCCGCACCTTCAACCGTCTGCGCTATCGTCTGCTGATCGATCGGGTTTACGATCCGCATGATTATCTGGGTCATACACTGCGAGAGAACATCCTGATCCAGCTTTCCCGGACGTTGTGTGATGAGGCCGATGCCTACGCCGAATTTCCGGCCCTCGCTCAAGATCTGTTTGAGAACGTTCGTCGAGACAACGCTGGACCCCGCGGGCGCAAATCGGTGTGCCTCCTCGATGAGCGTGAAAACCGGATAATCGATAAAACTCTCGGTGTTTTTGACCTCGTCGCGGACCGTCATCATCCGCGCCTTGTTTATACGCCTTAAAAGCGTACCGACTATGACCTGCTGCTCGGTCTGTTCGATGTCGGAAAGCTGAAGAACCGTACAGCGGCCGGGCCGGTATAGCTCGTTGAGCGGAATGTGCTCGCTGTCGCTAAAGATACCGTCGCGCCTGTCAAACCGCGAATCGAGACGCCAAAGCAATCCTTCGATCGAAGACTGATTCCCGCCGTTCTTGTCGTCCCCGTAAAGTTGTTCTTTAACCAGGTCACGCAGATCGTGATAGCCCCAGAGTCCCTTCTTTGCAAGTGGCCCGTCTTGCAGCGACCTGTAGGCCTGGCGCAAAAAGTGAGACATCTTGTCTGATGTCCCTTCCGGAAGCAGATACCGTATGTCGGCTTCGGTCAGTGTCGAAAAACGAACCTTCACCTTGTCCGGCGTAAATATCCTTACTTCCGGCTTATACCCGTCGTCGCCAAAGAACTGTTCATCGCCCTGCAGGGACTTGAGCGTCTTGTACTCGCTGTGCGGGTCGACGATCAGAACGGCCGCGCGGTTGTAGGCGTTCATCAGCTCCTCGACCAAAACACCGGCAGTATAGGACTTGCCGGACCCCGTCGAGGCCAGAATCGCGAGGTGTGTTGAGACGACGTCCTTCACAGCGAGCACTACCGGGACCTCGCCGCTGTCCCTGGTCAACAAACTCCCGAGATGTGCCGAACCCTCTTCGGTCTTCTTTTTCGAAGAGAGCATCGCGCCGAGGGTATTTGACGATGCGAGCAAACAACGGTCACCCGGGTTCGGCGGGATCCGCGGATTCACAAAGTCGCCGAGGGACTTGCTAAAAAACCCGACCGTTTCGACCTGGATCTCGTATATCTCCGGGGCGTCTTCTTTTTTGAGACCGATCAGCGAGGTAATTTCAGACGGAGCCGTGCCGGGGTCGGCGAGAAACACGTCCGGCAGGTGTTGTACGAGCTTTCTGCTTTTGATCGTGCCGATTATCTGTCTTTCGGATGCGCCGTCTTTGGCGACATAATACACAAATTCGCCGATCCGCGTCCGGCTGTTGTCGGTCGTAATAAAGAGGTATTCGTGAGGCTCTTCGCCGGGTCCCTTTATGGTACCGATTACGGAATCTTGGGTGGTCTTTGTCATACCGGAGGATGTGTGAAATTATAAAGTTTTGGGGAAGTATAACACGGTATATGCAGACACTTTCGCTTACGGAAAAAGAGGTTACCGATTTGGTCAGAGTCCCCGAGGGCGACTATATAATCGCGCGTTTTGAGGGAGATCTCCGCGGACCGACGGTGCTTGTTTTCGGGAGCATCCACGGCAACGAGCACAGCGGGGTGAAAGCGCTCAAAAAGGTTGCAAGGGAATTGGAGCGGGCCAACGCGGCGACCACCGGCGATGTCTATCTGATTGCCGGTAATACCCGTGCGATAAACAAGAACGTTAGATATATCGAAACCGACTTGAACCGTCACTGGACCCCCGAAAACATTGCCAGAAACCATCCTGATGCCCGGATCAGGATACGTCAGGGGGAAGACATCGAACAGGCGGAGATTCTGGCGATAGTCTCGGAAGCGCTTTCGCGCGTGAGGGGCGAGGTCTACGCGCTCGATCTCCACTCCACTTCGAGCAAAAGCACTCCGTTCGCGATGGTCGGTGACACGATTCGCAACCGTACTTTTGCCGAAAAGTTCCCGGCTACGTTCTTGCTCGGGATCGAAGAGCAGCTTGACGGGACCATCCTGGAGTACATGAACGAACTTGGTGCCGTAACGCTCGGTTTTGAGGCGGGTCAGCACACCACCGAAGCCGCGGTAAAGAATCAGGAGGCACTGATCTGGTTGGCGCTCGCAAACTCCGGTGCAATCAATCCGGGCGATTTTCCGATTGAGAGACATCGCGCTTTTCTGGCAAATGCGATGGGCCACAAAAGGATCATCGAGATTCGGCACCGCCATGCGATTAAGGCGGAAGACCAATTCAGGATGGAACCCGGCTACGCAAACTTTCAAAAGGTCCGAAAAGGCGAGGTGCTCGGTCACGACCTGCGGGGTCCTGTGAAAGCGTCGGAGAAGGGGATGATCTTGATGCCTCTTTATCAACTCCAGGGCAGCGACGGCTTTTTCCTCGGCCGGGAAATAAAACAATTCTGGCTCAAGCTCTCGCGAATCCTGCGTCAAATTGGCGCGGGTGCATGGATTCGTTTCATGCCCGGTGTAAAACGACATCCTGCCGACGACTTGTCGCTTATCGTTAATACGCGGATTGCGCGCATTCTGCCGCTGCAGATCTTTCACCTCCTCGGATTCAGGAAACGACGCTGGAAGGGCGAGAAACTAGTGGTTAGCCGACGCCGGCATGACACAAAGAGTCCATTTACAACAAGCGGATAAAGCCGGTATTAGCCAATATCGGCCGGGGCTGAACGGACTTTTGGAAAAGTCCGGGCAAAGACGCCGATACGAGGCCGGCGAAACCGTTTTGGGCTTTCGTGACACCGGCGGGTTTTTCCGGATCATCATTTCAGGCAAAATTGGCCGAAAAGGAAACGCAATAGGTCCGGTTGTGATCTCCCTGAGGCGCCGGGACATTGCTCAAATCGCCGGTCTTGGGGCGGAAACAAACATTCGTTCATGAGAAAGCTAGCAGGAGCGTGAAAGCTGAAGATTCTAGATGGTCATTCTGGATGAGCCGTAACGGCCGGCACGTTTCTGCCGGAGTTCGAATTCATGAGCGACATTCCGAGCGCCATGATCAGGTAAAGTACCATCGCTACCTCAGCGTCTCCGAAATTGTAATGAACAAGGCTGCTGAACAAAAAGCCAACGACCCCGCCGAAGGCTCCCAGCACGATTCCCCGGTCAACCCAGTTCGTGAATTTCTCCGTCCTGAGAGCCCGGAAAAGGGCCCATAGATAGGCGGCAAACATCCACAACCAGAGAAGTAAAGCCGGAAGACCCCTTTCGACCAGGAGCTGCATAGGAGTCGAGTGATAATGCCCGATTTGAATCTTACCATCATCAAACAAGCGCCACTCAACAGCGTAACGCTTGATGGAGTCCATTCCAACACCAAATGTTGCGTTCCTGGCACTTTTTGCCCAGAGATCCAGGCCTTCACGGTAAACGGTCAAACGCCAGGTCGTAGAGCTGTCGGTCGCGTCGACGTATCCGACCCCCCTTGTTACCTGTAAAAAGATAATTGCGCCTGCTACAACTGGTATCGACAGAACGAGGAGGCCGATCATCATCTTCCTGCCACCGCCAACGAGAATGATCGCAAACCAGGAAACAAT
>JAOTWT010000180.1 GCA_029862725.1 Acidobacteriota bacterium
GCAACTTCGGCCCTCTGCTGCAGCAGATCGAGCGTCAGCCGCAGCGAATGTGCGAAATCGCCTTTAGTCAGTGGGGCATCGGCGTGGTATTTTCCATCGGCGTAACCAAACGCCAGTTTATAGTTTTCGGTGAGCGTAAGTATGGCTTCATAGAAAGGCGAGTCGGGCGCGACATCGGGGAAGTCTTCGATCTTTTTTTGTGCTACGTAACGATCAGTCAGTGCGAACGGGACAAAATTATAGGTCATGGAGGCTTCCACGGCCAAAGGGACACCGTCGCACCGGGTCACAGAGAATCTTGTTTTCAAAGTCGCGATACGGGCCGCCTGTTGGAGCGCTTCCGGACCGGTTGAGTCCTTTATTTTCGCGACGGACCCGTTTGACCCGACCTCGGCAATCACCTTTACTGCGCCGCCGAGCCTGATCGATCTCGCTTCGGGCGGATATTCAGGAGTTATCGATTCGATCGGTGACCCCATTTCCAGTTTTTCGCAGCCGGCAGGCAAATCGGGCCGTGCAATGTTCGTAAAGACATCGACCCGATCGTTGTTTTGTGACAAAACGGAAGCTGAAAAAAGAGTTAGTGAAAATATCGCCGGGACTATGGGAATTCGATTCATGTGTTTCAGGACCTTCAGTAACGAACATTCTACCGAATAGCGTGGTTGTTACAAATGTACGGCCGCAGTTGAGCCTCAAACACAGGTTGCAACAGACAAGCGAAACGGTAAAGAAGGGGTGAGGGTTAGATGCCTGGCTTTAGTAAAAAGTTGAATACGGAATTGAGGCGTTTGGGGGTCGACTCCGGCGAGCCGCTGGTTGCCGCTGTTTCCGGCGGAGCAGATTCGTGTGCTCTCTTGGCCGCGCTTGCCGATCTCCGGAACCGGGGAAAGATCGATAACCGCATCATCGCGGCGCATTTCGAACACGGTATCAGAGGTGCCGAATCGGTCGCGGACGAGAAGTTCACGTTGCAGCTGGCAGAACGCCTCGGTACGGATTACCGTAGCGGCGCGGGCGATCCGGATGACGGCCGTGGCAATCTCGAGCAATGGGCAAGAAGAGCTCGTTATCGATTCCTTGAGAATGTCGCCGTGTCGGAGGGGAGCTCGTTGATACTTACCGGGCACACCTTAAACGATCAAGCGGAGACATTTCTGATGAATGTGATCCGCGGAAGCGGCCACGACGGTCTTTCAGCGGTCCACGTCAAGAGATCCGTCGCCGAATCGAGCAAGGTCTGGATTGTGAGACCCCTTGTGACATGGGCAAACCGTTCCGATACGGAGGAATACTGCCGCGAGAGGGGAATCGAGTACCGGAACGATGACATGAACGACGATCTCAAATTCAAACGGATCCGTATCCGAAAGGAGCTGATCCCTCTGCTTGAAGAATATAACCCCAAGATTATCGAGGCCTTGGTCAGAAACGCGGAGACGGCCCTGGAAACGCGCAATGCGATTGCGTGGCTTACATCCCATAGCGAGGACTTCTCTTCGGTCGTCGAATCGGAGTGTCTGCCCGTTATGGACCTCGTCGCGCTCCCTTCCGAATTGCACAGAATGGCCGCACGGGAATGGCTTAAGCGCAGAATCGGAAACCTGAAACGGATCTCGACCGCTCACATCGCTTCCGTTGTTTCGCTTGCGACCACCCGCAAAAGCGGTAAATTGGTGGAATTGCCCGGTGGAATAGCGATCGTCAAAGAGTCGGGGTCGTTGAAACTGAGGAATAATCGGTTTGAAAAAACAGGTTCCGGCGACTACAATTGAAGATTGGTTCGAGACGATCCGTTTGCGGGTGACAACGCCGACTGGGAATAGTTCATCAAAGCATCGTTGTTGAAGAGTTTACGCAATTTCAGTCGTTTATTTTGGAGGCTATAGGTTGAGTTCAAAAGCAAAACAAGGTTTGTTGTGGTTGGTAATTATCTCTTCGGTACTCGTGATTGTATGGGTGCTGAGGTCAAATCCGGCCGCGCCTGAAAAACTGAGCATCGACGCTTCGCAAACCCGGATTCAGAATAAGGATATCAAGAAGGCTCATTTCAAACAGGGCCAGGTCGAATTTACGGACGTCAACGACAAGGTTTGGATCACGTCGATTGGAAGTGACCCGGTTCGCGAACTGCTGATCACGTCGCTTTCCAAGTTTAATGAAGAGAATCCCTCGAAAAAGGTTGAGATAACCGAAGAAGAGGCTTCCAGCGGTTGGTTTTGGCTGGTTTTGCTCAATATGCTTCCGTTTCTCCTTTTGATCGGCTTTCTTGCATTTACCCTACGTCAGATGCAAGCGGGCGGAAACAAGGCCCTGAGCTTTGGAAAGTCCAAGGCTAAACTTCTCAACAACCAGCAAAAGCGGGTGACTTTTAAAGACGTCGCTGGTGTACAGGAAGCAAAAGAAGAATTGCAGGAAATTATCGAGTTTCTGAAGGACCCTCAAAAGTTCCAGAAACTCGGCGGAAAGATACCCAAGGGTGTCTTGATGGTCGGACCTCCGGGCACGGGAAAGACCTTGCTCGCGAAGGCGGTTGCGGGAGAGGCGAATGTACCGTTCTTTTCCATTTCCGGTTCGGACTTTGTTGAGATGTTCGTCGGAGTGGGAGCGTCCCGTGTGCGGGACCTGTTCGACCAGGGCAAAAAGAACGCCCCTTGCATAATCTTTATCGATGAGATCGACGCGGTCGGTCGTCATCGCGGTGCAGGCCTGGGAGGCGGACACGACGAGCGTGAGCAAACCCTCAATCAGCTGCTCGTGGAAATGGATGGTTTTGAGTCAAATGACGGTGTAATCCTGATGGCGTCCACGAACCGCCCGGACGTGCTTGATCCTGCTCTTTTGAGACCCGGCAGGTTCGACCGCCGCGTTGTGGTCGGAAGGCCTGATGTTCGCGGCCGCGAGGGAATACTAAAGGTTCACACAAGAAAGATTCCGCTTGACGAAAATGTCGATATAAACATCATCGCCCGCGGAACGCCTGGATTTACCGGCGCCGACCTGGCCAATCTGGTTAACGAGGCTGCTTTGAACGCGGCTCGCTATGACAAGAAGGTCGTCAGCATGTCCGACTTCGAGGTTTCCAAAGACAAGGTCATCATGGGTGCGGAACGCAAAAGCATGGTGATCTCCGAGGAAGAAAAGAAGCTCACCGCGTATCATGAGGCGGGGCATACCCTGGTAGGCCTCAAGATGCCTTCGGCGGACCCTGTTCACAAGGTTTCGATTATTCCAAGGGGCATGGCCCTGGGCGTGACGATGCAGCTGCCCGAAGGCGACAAGCACAGCCAGACGAAAGAGTACCTTACCAGCCAGATTGCGATTCTGATGGGGGGACGTATCGCCGAGGAGATTTATTTCGGCGAGGCGCACGTTACGACCGGCGCTTCAAACGATATCGAAAGGGCAACGGAGCTCGCGCGTTCGATGGTTTGTGAATTCGGAATGAGCTCGCTTGGGCCGCTCACCTTTGGGAAGAAAGATGAGCAGATCTTTCTCGGACGCGAAATCAATCAGCACCGCGATTATTCGGAGGAGACGGCGATCAAGATCGATCAGGAAGTCAAACGGATCATCGCCGAGCAGTACGAAATTGCGAGAGAGGTGATCAACGAAAACGCCGATGCGATGGTCAGGCTTTCCGAGGCTTTGCTTGAGCGGGAGACATTGGACGGCGTCCAAATACGCCGCATTGTAGCCGGTTTGCCGCTTGACGACGATGAAAGCCCGAGTTCGGACGACGGCGATGGTTCGGAATCGGAAAGCAAGCAGAACCCGTTCAAAAAACCGATTCTTCCGCCGATTACCGGAAACAACCCGGCGACGGCATAGCCAATTTTTAATTTGGGGCTGAAAGGCAGCAGAGCTTCTTGCTCCGCTGCCTTTTTGTTATGATCTGCCTGATCGGCGAGCGGGACCGGAAGCTATGCACCGACGTGAATTTTCAAAGCATTTAGTACCTACGGCGGCTATGATGTTGTTCGTGGAGACCCTGTTCGGTTGCTCTTCGACGAACGGGGGCCGGATCCACGGGCCCAGCGACGATGTGATCATGCTCGATTTGAACGAGCGGGAGTACGTAATTCACAATCTTGATATCGAAGCGGCCGAGAAGCAGACAGGCGGGAACAGGCGGGTCCCGATCATGGATGTCGAAAGGGCCCTCGCAAAATACGGGAAAATTCATCACGATGTCGGGGTCCTCTAATAATGTGAACGGCCGGACGTGGACCATCGCCGGGCGCCGACTGACAATGCTGAATGGTCCGCTCGTGATGGGTATCCTGAACGTGACACCCGACAGCTTTTCCGATGGCGGAAAACACGTCACTGTGGAATCAGCCGTTCGGGCCGCTGACAAGCTTGCCGAAGAGGGGGCCGACATACTCGATATCGGGGGCGAGTCGACGCGGCCCGGAAGCAAGGAGGTCGATGCTTCTGAGGAGATCCGGCGCGTGCTTCCTGTTCTTGAAGCGGTCCGTAAAAGAACCGATCTTCCGCTTTCCGTCGATACGACCAAGAGCGTTGTTGCGAGGGCGGCGGTCGAAGCGGGTGCGGAGATCATAAACGACATCTCCGGTTTGCGATTCGATCCGCAGATGGCGGCCGTTGCCGCCGAAACAAAAGCTGGACTCGTTGTGATGCATTTACGCGGCAGTTTTGAATCGATGCATAAAACAAGACCAGGCGGCGCGATCGTGTCGGATGTGATCGAGGGCCTGCGCCGGAGAGTTGAAAAAGCCGAGGGCTCGGGGGTCTCGCCCGGGAGCATCTGTATTGATCCGGGTATTGGATTCAGCAAGACCTTCGAGCAGACGATTGATTTGATGCGGCATCTTGAACGGGTCGCTTCGGCTTTTGAGGAATACCCGTTGCTGGTTGCTATCTCGCGAAAGTCTTTTATCGGTCGAATAACGGGCGAACCGGATTCTGCGAAAAGGCTCGCCGGTACGATTGCCGCCAATTGCCTTGCAGTATCTGCAGGGGCGAATATCGTTCGGGTTCATGATGTGAAAGCAGCGGTTGATTCGATCAAGGTGATGAGAGCAATAAGGGGTGTAATTTGAAGGTATTCAAAGTCTTTCTAATGGGTTCGGTTCTGCTCTTTGCGTCGGCTTTTACGGATTGCTATAAGCCTGTAACGAGGAGCGGTTTGCCGAAACACATTAAAACCGTCGCCGTTCCCGCTTTTCAGTTTGAAGCAAAGGGGGCGAGGTATCGGGTCGCAAGCCGATTTACTGATGCGATGATCCGCGAGGTGATAAAGCGGGGAAGAGGTCTGAAAGTCCAGGGGACCCGCGAGAATGCGGATGCCGCGATCGAGGGAAATATCCGGGAATTCAGTTTTTCGGGGGTATTGCTTGACCGGGAGGGTCGTGCACGGGTTTATGAGGTCACGATAACTTCCGCCGTTACGGTCGTGGATCTGAAAAACAACAAGGTGCTATACGACAACCAGAACTTTGTCTTCCGGGATTCATTTGAATTCAGCGAGGATCCGCGGTCTTTTTTTAACGAAGAGGACCCTGCGGTTGAACGGATGGCCCGCTCGTTTGCGGCGTCCGTGGTGTCTACAATCACCAATGGAATCGGGGTAAGAAAAGCCAAAGGCACGTAATCTGCTATGACTACTTTGCAAAAAGCCGATTTTCGCAGGCACCTGAAAAACAGGAAACTCGCACCTGTTTATTTGCTTCACGGCCCCGAGACTTTTCTTCAGGGCTTGGCGGTAAAGACAATCTCCAAAATTGCTATCACCGAACCCGGTTTTCGTGATTTCAATGAAAACACCATCAGCCTCAACGATGTGGAGGTGAGAGAAGCGCTGCAGGCCGCCGAGCAGCTGCCGATCGGAGACAAACGCAGGGTGGTGATCATTACTGACCTGTATATGTCGACCAATCATCTCATTACAAGCCTGAAGGGAAATGCGGACGAGGTGATCGCGCGTTATCTCGAAGACCCGTGCCAGTCGACCGTCGTCGTTTTTTTGGCCGAAGAATTCGACAAGCGCCTCAAGACTTCGAAGTTATTTGAAAAGTTGGCAATTGCGGTTGAATTCAAAGCTCTCGATCACGGTGAGGCCGTAAGCTGGGTCCGGGACAAGTTGCGCAAAGCCGGGCTGGAAGCCGAACAGCGTACGATTGATGCACTCGTTTCTTTGGCGGGAGTGGATGCTGGAAAGCTTTTGGTTGAAGTCGAAAAACTCGCTATTGCCGCGCTTCCCGAAAAGAAGATCAGCCGCGAGTTGGTAGAGAGGCTTGTGAAACACTCACGGGTGCTTTCGAATTTCGATCTAACCGACTATTTGGTTGCCGGGCGCCGCGAGGACGCTTTGGCTGCAATGAAAAAGATCCTTGACGACGGTGCCGAACCGGTGATGCTGCTCGGCCTGCTGTCCTATAATTTCCGGCAGTTGTTCATCGCGAAGGAATTAATGGAGAGGGGACTCGAACGGGACGCCGTGATTTCTGAAATGAGGCT
>JAOTWT010000260.1 GCA_029862725.1 Acidobacteriota bacterium
AGTCGTTTATGTTGACGGCGTCGAGCTTTCAGAACCCTATATCGATATCGAGCACAACCAGGCGCTTCCGAACAGCCCGCCGGTTGAAGTCGACGATTTTCATTATTTCGTAATGGGGGACAACCGCGACAACTCTTCCGACTCGAGGATCTGGGGAGTCGTTCCCTCGAAATATATTTACGGGAAGGCTTTCTTCCGTTATTGGCGGCCGGGCGGGCTTGGTTTTATTCCCGCCGGCGATCCGACACTCGAAGAATCATCTCCCGACCGGAATGACGAACGCGCTGAATATCCGCCAACGGAATAGAACGTATTAACAAGTCCCTCGAACGGCATCTCTGCCGGATCCTGCCTTTTTGTTAACCGGCCCCAACTTCTGGCCGCTCCGCGAATCAAATTTACGACCCGGTTTCCCGGCAGCGATACCTGCGCCGGGAGGCCTTTTTTGGTATGTGATGCCGAATCGGGCAAACCGGTTATGAAAAACTGTTCGATATTGATAAAATCCCGAACTTGAAACTACAAGATGAATTTATCTAAAGAGGCAATTCTCGTACTCGAAGACGGCCGCACATTTCGCGGGCTTTCGTTTGGCGCCACTGGCGAGGCGTTTGGCGAGATTGTCTTTAACACTTCAATGACCGGGTACCAGGAGATCCTCACCGATCCGAGCTATGCCGGTCAGATTGTAACGATGACCTATCCCCTGATCGGGAATTATGGCGTCAACGAGGAAGATGTCGAGTCCCGACGGCCATGGGTAGAAGCGTTGGTCGTGCGGGAGGCGAGCCGTATAAGTTCCAACTGGCGCGCCACCGAGACGCTTGACGCCTATTTAGTACGCCACGGGATAGTTGGAATCGAACGGATCGACACACGTGGGCTGGTCCGTCATATCCGCGATAAAGGGGCGATGCGATCTGCGATTTCGACGATTGAACCGGACCGCGAAATACTGCTCGAGCGTGTTCTCGAATCCCCTTCGATGCAGAAGCGTGAGCTGGCGAGCGTGGTCACGACCGGTGAGGTTTTTGAAGTGCCCGCCGAAGGTGCAGAGCTCTTTCACATTGTGTGTTTTGATTTTGGGGTAAAGACGAATTCGTTGCGTACGTTCGCGAGACTCGGCTGCCGTATTACAGTCGTGCCGGCGGATACGAAGGCCTCAAAAGTCTTGGAATTGCGCCCCGACGGCGTATTTCTCTCCAATGGTCCCGGCGATCCGGCTTCGATGGCGGATGTGGCCGAAGAGATTCGAACACTTGCGGACTCCAGGACACCGCTCTTCGGGATTTGCCTTGGCCATCAGTTACTCGGCAGATCTTTTGGTGCCGCAACCTTCAAGATGAAGTTTGGTCACCGCGGTGGAAATCAGCCTATCAAGGACCTCGCGACAGGTAAGATCGAGATTACAGCACACAACCACGGTTTTGCGATCGATTCAAACGGGCTTCCGGGTAACGTGCGGGTGACCCACGTCAACGTCAACGACGATACGATCGCAGGAATCATGCACAGGTCCCTTCCCGTGTTTAGCGTTCAATATCACCCCGAGGCCGCACCGGGCCCTCACGATGCGGAACATCATTTCAAGCGATTTATCGATATGATGAAGAGGGAAAGATCTGCCCGGACGAACTGATCATTCCTCTGTCGATGCTTCGGCGACTTCTTCACGATTCTTGAATATCTCCGCGAAAATACCCGTTCGGCCGCTGTGTTCGAGAATGTGCTTGTGAAAGACCGTAATGAGTGCGACGACCGGGATCGACAGGAAGACACCGGGTATTCCCGCTATCTGCTCACCCGCCAGGACGGATAGTATTACGGCAAACGGGTGCAGGTGAACACCATCCCGCACGATCCGCGGATACGTCACATAATCGTGTATCAGCCGTAAGATTATCAGAAACCCAGCGGTCCACGCGGCCTGCCAGGGGTCGTCCGAGAAAGCGGCGATGAGCGTTGCCGTTATTGCAACCGTCACGGGGCCGAGCAGGGGAACAAACTCGAGTACACCCGCCAGCAATCCAAGCAAAAGTGGGTAATTCAACCCGATCAGAGTAAACCCGATGGTACAGATCGAACCGATCAGTATGCAGGAGATCAGTTGCGCACGCGTGTACGCCGCAATCGTCTTGTTTACGTCAAACAAAAGCGAATCCGCCCTCGCACGCCAACGCCCAGAAGGAAAACAGGCAAGGAAGAGGTTTCGGAGAACGATGGCGTCCTTCAGGAAGAAAAAAGCAAAAACGGGGATCACCAGCATCCACGGAAGGTAGGTCAATATCGAAACGGCTGCCGAACCGATTGTTGAGGTGAGCGTATCTGTAAGATTTCTCGCCGAAGAGGCAAAGTATTCATTGATCGCTTTTTGTGCATCCTCGGTGATCATTAACTCGCTGTAGCGGTCGTTGATCGCATTTATACGGGTTTGAACCTCGGCGACATAGTTTGGAAAATCCCGTAAGAAATCTGTAATCTGTGATGCTACCTGGGGCGCAAGATACGAAATCGCGACACCGAGAAAGCTAAATACGACGATGTAGGATACGACGATGGCAACCGGGCGGGGCATTAAACGGTCCAGATTGCGGACAACAAAAGGACGCTGTATGAGCCTGACAAGAGGTTCGAGAAGATAGGCGAAAAAGATTGAAACTATGATGAGGAAAAATAGGAATCCGAGCGCTTCAACGAGGTCCTGGATCAAATAAACCACGAAAATAACCGCCAGGACGATTAGTGTGACCTTCGCCGTGGCACCAGCCGACACGCGCTCGATAACGACATTGTCGCCCTGCTTTTCTTCGACCGTTCTTTCTTCTTGTTCTGGCATGCTTCAGCCGTTTTCTGATTCCGCTTCCGATCCCTTCTTCAATTTCTCTTTCTGGGCCTCTCTCTCTTTTCGCTTTTTTTCAAGTTCCGCTTCAGGTTTCGAATAATCTCCAAACTCGAAACGGTCTTTCAGAGCAGCGAGGCCGTCTTCGGGAAATCTATAATTTGACCCAGCGAATATCACCTTTTCATCTTTCGATAACGTAAACCTGTTGGTGGCGAAATGCGAATTGTTCTTTACAAACCGTTTGTCATCGGAATCCATTGGATTGCCGTCCTTTCTGCGGAATGAATAAATATAGTCAAAATCGGCATTTCTCAATGCTGTCAGCTCGGATTCAAACTCATCAACCGGCGGCTTAACGATTGAGTCTTTGGAAACGGCGGGTTGCACCGCACAACCTGCTCCCACCAATGAAATGACTGCCCAAAGGCCTATCAAAAACATACGGTCGAAATTGTGATTCTTCCAGTGGTACATCAGGATCCTGCTAGTTTTCAACCGGCGGCAAATCATCGTCGTCATCCAAATCTTCATCCGGCAAGTCATCGAGCTCCTCCTCGTCTTCCGGAAGATTCGCATTGTCAGAATTTGCGTTTGATTCATTTAACTCCGCTTCACGCAGCCTTTCGATCTCTTCGGGCGTTTGAGGCTCGGGGGCTCTTTCCGGCGGCGGCTCCCCCTTGACATCGCGAATCTTGAGAATAAACGCTTCGCCGTCCTCATGCACGGTTTCGGCCCACCCGCTCTCGAGAAGCTTGGCAACAAAATCCTCGCATTCCTCGGCGTCCGTAAAGACCCAGTTCGAGCCGTAATCCTCCTTAATTACCGGACCTGGATCCTCGACCTTGCCCTCCGTAATCTCCTTCAAGGTGCGGTAGAGCTCAGGGTTTTTTGAATAGAGATAGTTCGGATCGAGCCCGTAAACGTATGTATGACGGGTGTCGAAATAGAAAAGCTTCGGAAAGTCGTCCCAGTTGCAGTTAAAAATCCTCTCTCCCGGCGGAATGTTCTTTCCGGCCCATTCCATCGCTTCACCGTATTTATCATCCTTCTGGTTTTTCCGGATGCTTGTGAGCAGATCTTCGTGTTTGGCGCCTAACATGAGTTTTGTACCGGAAACGTTAAAAACGAGGAGCACACAAAGCAGAATCCCGATTACCCAAGGAGCGAAGCTCTTCGCAGACTCTATGAAGCCGGTGGACTCCGTGACCGGTTCGGCATCCAGGAGAGGTTCGATGTCCCGTCTGAAATCCTCCGGCAGAAACGGGACGCTTGGTGTAATAAACGACTTCCAGCTGAACGCACAAAAGAGGATCGCAAACGGCGGAAAATACTCTGCCAGCCGTTTTGACTTAAACATCCAAATCAGAAGGAGAGTGCCGAACACGAGGAAAAAGGTTGCTTTCTCGGGGAGCACCCCGTTTCTCGGCCTAAACAGGACATAGCCGAGCAGCATCGCGAGCATCGCGATCGTCAGATGAGTCAAAAGCTGCCAACCGTCATAGGGATACCATTCACCGCCAACAGATACTTCGTAAGCGGTTCGGATCTTCATCGAAAAATGGTTGATAAAGAGACCGATATTGGCGGGAAAATATGGGTTTATGACGTTTCCCAAAACCATGCCGCCGAAAGTATATGCAAGCGGCTGCCATTCGAACTTCCTTTCATTAAAGCCGATGATCGCAACCCATATACACGCGGCGATAAACAAAAGCGGAAAAAGGCTGTAGGTCCATACAAAAACAAACATCAATGGCAGAAGCCACACGTACTTGCGTTCGAACAACAAGTAAACCCCGATGATCGAATAAATGATCGTGAGGGGCGGTGCCTTGGCCATGTTCATCCGGTAAAGGAACGGGTTGGCACAGGTCAATAGAGCCGCAAGCCAAAGCAGCAGATAATCGACTTTGTACTTGAACAAGAGCCAATAAACGGAAAATATAGCCAAACTACCGTAAACAACAGAGGCAATCTTGGCGGCCATTACGGGTTCGAAAAACCACAAGAACGGAATCTGCAAAAGGTGGAAAAAGAAATGATGATCGGCATATTCGGCGGGGTTCAGAAGCGTCAGGGGAAGCCATTCGAAAGAGGGCAGCCACTGAAATTGTTTGAAATTTTCCCAAATCAGCGCGCTCCAGCGGATGTGATAATACCCGTCCCAATCGCCGCAGCAAATCGCTTGCGTCGAGAATTGAAGCAGTACCATCAAGAGTACGATCGCGCAAAAGCCAAACAAAAGATAGACCATCTGTATGGCGGAATCCGTTTCGAGCCAGTCACGCCACATGATCAGCGAAAACTTGCGCGCGTCGGACTTCTTCGAACCTTCTTCGATCTTTTCCTGAGTGGACGGTTCTGCCGCCGCCTCTTCCTCGTCTTCCTTAAAAATATGTTCCATAACTCGTTAGGGACAAGACAACGCGTATGAATTATTCAACGGAT
>JAOTWT010000181.1 GCA_029862725.1 Acidobacteriota bacterium
GCAGCAGCAGCGGGTAAGAAGGTGAATTCACCTTCTTACCCGTCACAACAAACCGGACATATGATGTGCTAGGAAAACCGGACATCTTCATTTGCTATGAACATCTTTTTTTGACCAAAAGCGGATTGCCGGGGAAGAATCAAGCTTGTCGCAACACAAAAAAGCCCCCCGGACCTCGGGGAGCTTTCGCCAAACGGTTTTTCAACAATTCTAATCGAGAGAGATCGCCGACCTATGAAAACGCTGGATCGTGTTCGGATCTGGGATCAAAGAGGTGACCGCATCTTTCTTGCCGTCATAATCGAGCGCGGACAAGACATATCGAATGCTTTCGAGCCGGGCCGTCTTCTTCGTATTTGCGCGGACGATTATCCAGGGGCTGAAGGTTGTATGGGTCTTGCTGAACATCAACTCCTTGTAATGGGTATATTTGTCCCAAAGTTCCTGCGCCTTGGCGTCGATCGGGCTCAACTTCCATTGTTTCAAAGGGTTTAATTTTCTCGATTCAAAACGAGCTTTCTGTTCTTCCCGTGAGATCGAAAACCAAAATTTGATAAGGTCGATACCATCCTCGTACAACATGTGCTCGAATTCAGGTACCTGACGCATATACCGCTGATATTGCTCGTCGGTGCAAAACCCGTTGACCGGTTCGACCACCGCGCGGTTATACCAACTTCTGTCAAAAAACACGATTTCGCCGCAATTCGGGAGGGTCTTGGCGTATCTTTGAAAGTACCACTGGCCCGTCTCCTCGGCGTTCGGTTTGGGCAGTGCAACGATGCGCATCGCCCTCGGGTTCAGATGTTCCACGAACCGGCGAATCGAACCGCCTTTGCCCGCTGCATCCCGTCCTTCAAAAAGTATCGCTACTCGCCGGCCGGTCTCCTCGACCCATCGCTGAAGCTTTACAAGTTCGATCTGCAGTTTTTCAAGATCGCTTTCATATTCGATAATCTTTGAAATCTTGCGTACCGAAATATTCTTCTTGGCAAGCTTTTGGATAAACTTCTTCTTTGATTTGAGTCCGAGCAGGTCTTTTATTTCCACTGCGGGTTCTTTCTTTTGATCTAAAGAATCGCGTTTTCCGTTGCCGGAAGTCTCGCTTTTAAGTGAAACGCGGTCCGCGACATCCTTACCGTACTCTGACTGCATAAATTACTCCACAAAAATTGGTTGGAATGACGGCACATTCGAATACCGCCTGCCTTTGATTATATACAATGCTCTCATCGTTGTTAATATTATTCGGCATAAATATAACAGAATTTTATAATCATCGGTTTAAATCTGGTCTCAATCAGCTCATAACTCTTATCATTTTAACGCCGTATCGATCGCTTCAGCGGCCGTTTCCCGGCTGACCGTCTCCTGATTGCCGGTCTTAAGATTCTTGATGGTCACGGTCTTATCTTTGATTTCAGATTCCCCGAGCACGCAAACAGTCTTGACGCCGATCTGATCGGCATACTTGAACTGCTTTCCGAGCTTATCCGGCTCCGGATAAACAAGAACCCGTTTTCCGGCAGATCGCAGTTCGGACGCGAGCTTCAGGGAATCCGCCGCGGCGTCTTCATTCCAAAGCGTAACCAAGACATCCGCCCCGCTAGTGGTAATGGATTCGGGAAACATCCCGCGCTCTTCCATAATCAGAATTATCCGCTCGAGACCGATCGATAACCCAACTGCGGGTATCTCTTCTTTGCCGAACATGCCGATCAGTTCGTCATAGCGTCCTCCGCCGGCGACGCTCCCGGAAAAGTCGCCCCCCGTAAGCACGACCTCTATGATCGCTCCAGTGTAATAGGAGAGTCCGCGCGCCAGAGAGCAATCCACTTTGAGGCGTTCAATGCCAGACAATTCTGCGACCTCACCGATCTCTTTGAGAGCCTCCTGCGCCGCAGATGAATCTTTTGCAAAGGCCGAAATGGCCGATATGGTTTCCCCGACCGTTAATTTACCCAGATCCGAAAATAATCCCAACAGACTATCCGCAGCTGCCGCAGATACACCGATCCGGCAGAGTGCTTCAATTACTTTCTGCGGCCCGATTTTCTCTAACTTATCCAGGATTACGACCGACTGATCGCGGACGCCTGCTTCGATTCCAGCCGATTCGAGAATGGCAAAAAGCAGCACCCTGTTATTGAGCTTTATGAGATAGTCATCGAACCCCAACCCTTCCAGGATTTCGCAGACCGCAGTGCACAACTCGGCTTCGACCAGCATCGACCTCGAACCGATCGCATCGACATCGCATTGGTAAAACTCGCGAAACCGGCCCCTCGCAGGCCGGTCCGCCCGCCATACCGGTTGTATTTGATAGCGTTTAAAGAACCGCGGTAACTCATTGCGGTAATTGGCCATAACTCTCGCGAGCGGGACCGTGAGATCGTAACGGAGAGCAAGGTCCGAAAGGTCGTTCTCATTTCTCACTTGGCCGCTTTCGAGTTTCTTGCTGAGTTTTTCACCTCGCTTGAGGATTTTGTACATCAGCTGGTCGCCTTCTTCCCCGTACTTATTTGAGAGTGTCGATAGATTTTCAACCGCGGGGGTTTCGAGAGGCTCAAACCCGTATTTTTCGTACACGGACTTTATGACGCCGATAACGTAATCACGTTTGCGCACCTGATCCGGCAGGAAATCGCGCATGCCGCGCGGTGGCTTCGAACTCGCCATAACAGTATTTTTCCTGGTTCAGAGTTCAAGGTTCGTATAGCAACCTTCTGATTAAACTCTGCAAAGCAAACCTACCAAAGGCGCAATCATAGAACAAACCTTGAACTTTGAACCTCGAACGTTGAACGCTTTTCTCTGAACTTCGAACCCTAAAACCTTGAACCCCGATCTCACTCTCCCGCCCCAAATCCCCGCACGAGAGGCTCGCTGTCCCACGCGTGATCGACGCTGACGGTCTTATCGCTCATATCCCGTTCAAGGAGTTGTTCCTGCAGTGCGATTGCTTCGCGTGCCCTTGAAATATACTCCTTCTCGTCATGACGGTGTGCGGCAAGTTCGCGGACGGCTGTTTCATCGTATTTGACAAACCTTTGACCGGCACGCGTCGCGGTATAGGCACCGAATCCAAAACGCTTTAGAACGTCAACTCCCAATTTCACCGATGTATCGAGGCTCTCGCGATAGACGTTTTCAACACCCATATCGAAAAGCTCATAGGCGTCGTATCGGTTGCTGGCGCGCATCATGATCTCGAGATGCGGAAAAAACCGACGGAGAGTGTCGGCTAGCCGTGCGTTCAACTCTGGTGAATCCAGAGCGGAAACAAAAACGCTCGCCTTGTCGGCACCCGCCGCCAACAGGAAATCGGGCCGGGTCGCGTCGCCGTAATAGACCTTGAAACCCATTTTGCGAAGAAAATTGACGCGGTCCGGATCGTTGTCAAGGAAGGTCGCCTCGATCCCGTTTGCCCTCAGGAAACGGCCGACCGTACTGCCGAAGTGCCCGAACCCCGCAATGATTACGCGGTTGGTTTCCCCGACCTCATCGCTTTCGCGGGCTTCTTCCTTTTCGGTGCCATCGCAAAGACGAGGTTGGATAAGCTTTTCGTTGGCGATAAAAAGGAAAGGGGTTAGCGTCATACTCAGCGCAACTACCGCCATGCCAATACTTATCACCCCGCTATCGGCAATATTTTGCCGCGCGACAAATGAAAAGATGACGAATCCGAATTCACCGGCCTGCGAAAGCCCGAGCGCAAACAAAAAGTTTTGACCGATCGCGAGCTTGAAGACCTTTCCGATGATGAATAGAACCGTAAATTTTATCGCCATCAACGCGAAAGTCAGCGAGGCTATCAGCAAAGGGCTCGCGGCAATCAGACGAAAGTCTATCGAAGCGCCGACAGCGATAAAAAAGAGCCCCAGGAGTAGTCCCTTGATCGGTTCAAGGTCGCTCTCTAGTTCGTGCCTGTACTCGCTGTTCGCAAGGATCACACCCGCGAGAAAGGTGCCAAGCGCTGCGCTTAACCCTACTACCTGCATCAAATAGGCAATCGAAACAACGATCAGTAACGCCGTCGCGGTAAACAACTCGCGAACCCGGCTGCGCGCTATCACACGCAGTAGCGGAACCACTAAAAAGCGCCCGCCGAGAACGATTATCACGACCGCGGCAAGTACCGCAAGAGTCTGAAGACCAACCGGAAGCTCCCCGATCGGAGTGCTGCTTTGAGAGGGGTCTGCCGCCGCGTTTATCGCCAGCAACGGAAGAATTGCGAGTATCGGAATAACGGCGATGTCCTGGAACAGAAGCACCGAAAAGGAGTTCTGGCCGCCCTCGCTTTGCATCAAGTCCTTTTCCGCCAATGTCTGCAGGACGATCGCGGTAGACGAAAGTGATAAGGCGAGTGCGACGGCAAGCGACGTCTGCCACGGGAGCCCGAGTCCGATACATACGGCCATGATCGCGGCCGCGGTAGCCAGAACCTGGCTCATTCCGACACCGAGGATCTGTTTCCTGAGCCGCCACAGTTTTCCGGGTTCCAGCTCGAGACCGATCAGAAACAGCATGATCACGACGCCGAATTCGGCGAAATGCATAATGTCTTCGCCCTCTTCACCGATAAACCCGATTACAAACGGGCCGATCAACATCCCTGCGATCAGGTATCCGAGAACTGACCCGAGGCCGAGCCGTTTCGCGAGCGGCACGCAAATAACGGCTGCCGCCAGGAATACCGTCGATTGTGCCAAAAAATCAGAAGCCGCCATCGTCCTTGCCCTTCCCCCGCTTTCCCACTTCCCCGTTCACTTCATTCAAGTACGTCGCTCCGCGTGCCTTCTCAATATCAAACTCGCCGTTACCGATAGACTCGATCAGCTTTCCATACTCGGTCGCCGCTTCCAGGATTTGATCTGCGCTCATCCGATGGGTGCCCATCACCGCAAAAGGAGGCAGATAGTCCATTAGGCAAAGCCGGGCGGTCTGTTCAAAAGGCCGCATAAAATCCGTAACCGTGAAGCAATTGTAACCTTCCGGACAATAGGCTTGGGCATCGCCGCCCGTCGTGATGGCGTTAAAAATCGACTTCCCCTTTAACCTGTTGCCGCCGGTTCCGTAGGCCCAACCATACTCGAGTACCATGTCGATCCATTGTTTTAAGATCGGCGGTGAGCTGTACCAGTAGAACGGGTGTTGCCAAATGATCACATCATGGCGCAGCAGCAGCTCCTTTTCGTGTTCGACGTCAATATCGAAGTCCGGATAGTTTTCATAGAGGTCATGGAACGTGACATTTTCAGCCGCGGGTATCCGCACCAGCAATTGCCGGTTAATACGCGAATTCTCAAGTCTCGGGTGAGCAAATAGAATAAGGATTCGCCTCATGTTCTGATTTTCTATTGCATCCATACTTATCAAGCGTGAGAAACGACCAAACCGGTGATTGCCGCCGTGTTGATCAAATATCCCTAAAACAAGAATGTGTACCCCGCAAAGAAGACGTTGTTGTCATACGAGGGGTTTATCCTTCCACGTTGCCCGTTTGAAATGTGAAAAAGCTTGTAGCCTACGGAAAGACTCCGGTTCTCGGCCGTTCGAAACTCGATTCCCCCTGTAAAATCAGCGGTAAAATTGAATTTTGTTCCAAATTCGTTCGGTACCGATTTTGAAAACCGTATAAACCCGCCCGACATACCGACAAAAGGCTGGATCTTCTTGCGTGGGCGAAAGTTCATTTGTATGCCGAATGGATTGACGCCGACTGCCGCCGCGGTTTTGCGTCCGCCGCCGTCCGGATAGTTCAAAACCATGACCGGGTAGAGGCCGGCGGTGAATTTCAGGTTTAAAGTATCGTTGTTATTGAAGCGTCGGGCGTAGGTCACACCCACCACCCCGAAACGGGCATCCGGCGAGGTCGCGGTCGGGAGCACGGTCGTCGATGTCGGCGAATAGCCGCCCCAGAGCATTATCTCGTTCTTGAGGTTCGATCCAGTTTGCTTTTTCTTAACCTCCGGTTCCCTTGCGATTCCCGCAGTCATACTATTCGGCGCCGGGCTGAATTCTACCGATGCGATTCGAGTCTCTGCATCCGGCAGGCGCTGCGATGGTTCCTCTTCCGTTTGTGCGGAAACCGCCGGGATAAAGACTGAGACAACCAGAATCAATAGCCGGACCCATTTCGAAAGTGTATCGTTGTTCAATTACTCACCTTCCTTGGCTCATCAAACGTCCTCACGACAGTAACCGGTCGCGCTCTAAACGCAAGACGCCAAAGTCAATATGAAACATCTATTGGTATTCGGCGTAGATCTTTCCCATTTCGACGTACCCTTTCCAGAAGCGTTCGAGATCGGCAACTTCCTCGTCGGTCATCGCCCGCTTCACCTTCGCCGGCGAGCCCATCACCAGGGAACGCGGCGGGATACTGGTGCCCGGGGTAACAAGGCTCCCCGCCGCAACAAGCGAATGCCTTCCGACCCGCGCGCCGTCGAG
>JAOTWT010000182.1 GCA_029862725.1 Acidobacteriota bacterium
GCTTGTATTTCTGTCCGGCAAAAAAGAGCAGCGACCGAATCGCCTTGACAGTACGCCCCTGACGGCCGATCAACCGCCCCATGTCACTCTCGGCAACGCGCACCTCAATTACGGTCGTGTTGCCGTCTTCGTAATCGCTTACCTCGACGGCCTCTTTTTCATCAGCCAACGCGAGCACGATATTTTCAACTGCTTCTTTCATAACGCTCTGCGCGAAAATATGTAAATCAGAACCCAATCAGCGGTTCGATTAACAAAATGCGACTATTCAGCCGCCTTCTCTTCCGCTTCCTCAGCCTTCGCTTCGGCAGGAGCCTCTTTAGCCTTCTTCGCCTCGGCAGGAGCCTCTTCAGCCTTCTTCGCCTCGGCGGGAGCCTCTGCAGTCTTCGCCTCGGCAGGAGCCTCTTCAGCCTTCGGTTCGGCAGGAGCCTCTTCAGCCTTCGCCTCGGCAGGAGCCTCTTCAGCCTTCGCCTCGGCAGGAGCCTCTTCAGCTTTCGCCTCGGCAGGAGCCTCTTCAGCCTTCTTCGCCTCGGCAGGAGCTTCTTCAGCCTTCGCCTCGGCAGGAGCTTCTTCAGCCTTCGCCTCGGCAGGAGCCTCTTCAGCTTTCGCCTCGGCAGGAGCTTCTTCAGCTTTTGCCTCGGCAGGAGCCTCTTCAGCTTTTGCCTCGGCAGGAGCCTCTTCAGCTTTTGCCTCGGAACCCGGTGTCGGTTCTGCGGCCGCACTTGCTTCCCTGGCCGCTTCGGCAGCCTTTACTTCAGCGGCTTCCTTTTCTTCAGCTTCCTTTGCTTTTGCCGCTACCCTTTCAGCCTCGGCTTCTTCCTTGATCTTGGCTTCCCGTTCAGCAAGAGCCTTCGCCAGAGCTTCCTTCTCAGCCGCCGCAGCTTCCGCTTTCGCAGTCTCCCGCGCGGCAATCTGCTCCGCAGTCAGAGGCGGATTGTGTTTGATCAGGCTTGCAACGGTCTCTGTCGGCTGCGCGCCCTTACTGATCCAGTAGTCGATCCTTTCGTGGTCGAGAATCACCTCGGCAGGTTCCTGCATCGGATCATAGGTTCCGACATTCTCAAGATACTTACCGTCGCGCTTGGAGCGCTTCTCCTTAACAATCACGCGATAAAACGGTTTCTTTTTGGCACCCATACGGGTGAGTCTTATTCTTAACATAACTTCATTATCAGCGGCCGCGCAGCCTCGGTTAGCATACTTTCCCAACCCGCCGCAAATCCTAGCGCTTTTTCTTTTTTTTACGTCTCTTTTTCTTTTTTAAACGCTTCTTAAGCGAATCGTTTCTTTCTTCGTACCTATTATCAAAATCCGCGGCTCCGCCACCCATCAAACCGGCAGGTGCGCCGCTGCCGAACATGTTTCCCATACCACCCGCAAGACCGCCCATCATACGCTGTCCGAGACCTTTGAACAAGCCGCCGCGATTCATCTGCGACATCATCTTGCGCATTTGTTCGTATTGCCTCAAGAGCCCGTTGACCTCAGAAATCGTCGAACCCGACCCGTTTGCAATCCTGGTCTTGCGGCTAGCATTGATTACCTTATGGTCCCTCTTTTCCTGATTCGTCATCGAATCGATGATCGCTTCGGTCCGCTTTAGCTGCGCCTCGACTTGTTCCGATTGCTCGTCCGACATCGAAATGCCGCCCGTCATCTGTTCGGGAAGCATCTTCATCATCTTCGTCATCGAGCCGAGTTTTTTGAATTGCGTCAGCTGGTTACGAAAATCTTCGAGAGTAAAACGGTTCGAGGCAATCTTCTCGAGCTGCGCCTGTGCCTCTTCTTCGTCGACCTTCGACTGCACCTCTTCGATAAGCGACAAAACATCGCCCATCCCGAGGATTCTCTGCGCGATCCGGTCAGGATAAAAAAGTTCGAGCGCGTCGTATTTCTCACCAACCCCGACAAACTTTATCGGTTTTCCAATGACCTGATTTATCGAAAGCGCCGCACCGCCACGGGCATCGCCGTCCATCTTTGTGAGGACGACACCTGTTACGCCAATCCGTTTATCAAACTCTTCCGCACTGCGAACCGCGTCCTGACCAGTCATCGCGTCGGCGACAAACAGTATCTCGACCGGCTGGGTTTCCGACTTGATTCGCTCCAGCTCGACCATCAAATCGTCATCGATATGCAGACGCCCCGCGGTATCAATCAAGACTGTGTCATAGCCTGTCTCGCGGGCATGGGTCATTGCCCCCTTGACCAGCTCGAACGGATTATCGGTTTCCTCGTTTTGATAAACGCTTTGCCCGACAGCTTCGCCAACAACCCTTAGTTGTTCTCTCGCCGCCGGCCTGTAAACATCAACGGAAACGAGAAGCGGCTTGCGTTCCTGGTTTTCAGCGAGCCATTTCGAGATCTTACCTGCGGATGTCGTTTTACCCGATCCCTGAAGCCCGACGATCATCACGACATTCGGAGTCTGCTTTGTAAAAACAAGCTGCGAACTCGTTCCGCCAAAGAGGGTTACGAGCTCTTCGTAGACAATCTTGACGACCTGCTCGTGCGGTTTGAGGTCCTTCCAAACCTCCTGCCCTTCGGCCTTTACCTTTACGGCCGCGACAAAATCCTTGGCTACCTTGTAGTTAACATCTGCCTCGAGCAACGCCATCCGGATCTCGCGTAAAGCGGCATCGACGTGTTCGGGAGTAAGCTTCCCCTGCCCACGCAGATTCTTTAGCGAATTCTTAAGTTTTTCGGATAACGATTCGAACATATACACGCACTTCGGCCATTAAAGTCGAAACTATAAATACTATTGGTAAAGGGATGTAGTGTCAATATTGAGGAGGCACTTCGTGCCGTCAACAGTGACGGGCGACGGGAGAACTCCGAGAAGTTAGGAGTTGCGCCCCCGGGCGCAGTTTTCAGACATTAAATGCGTCTTTTTGGCGCAAGGACCGCTAAGGACATGATTACAATCGAGGGTGATCGGTCTCAGAGGTCCTAAAAGGAGCCCGGGCCGCCCGGTTTGCTGCGTTCCAGACTATGCGATCTCAATCCTTCCTTGCGTACCTTGCGACCCCTGCGTCCTTCGCGTCGAAACCAGCACTCACTTCGCAGGATTCTCCAAATCGCGATCTACAGATATCAGTTAGAAATTATCGACTTTCCATTTTCCATTATCCGTTGCCTCCGTTATACAATCCCCAAAGCCCCTTAGACATCCATGGTTAGAAGATTCTTAAAAAGAATTTCGACACCGGCGAGGATCACCGCAGCGAGCTTTCTCGCACTGATCGCACTGGTCGCCGCGATACTCTGCCTCCCGATCTCGGCGGCGACGGGTAAGGCGGTTCCAATTATCGACGCCGCGTTCGTTGCTACATCGGCGGTTTGCGTGGTCGGGTTGACACCCATCGATGTCAGCACGGGTTTATCGACCTTTGGACAGGTAGTGATCATGATCGCGATGCAGATCGGCGGACTCGGTCTGATGACCTTTACCACGGTTTTTTATGCTGCGATCGGACGCCGCCTTCCACTCGTAAACAATCTGATCATCCAGGAGACCTTTCATCACAGCCCGACGACACAGGTCAAACAACTGCTTTTTTATATAGTCAGTTTTACATTTGTCGTGGAAGCGATAGGAGCAATCCTCTACTTTGTATATTGGTCGTTTACCGGTAGATTTGCGAACTCGGGCGAGACGGCGTGGCACGCGGTCTTTATGGCGATCACCGCTTTCACAAACGGGGGTTTTTCGCTTTATTCGGACAGTATTGTCGGTTTTCAGAAAGACTATTTTACAATGTTCGTGACGGCGTTCCTGATTCTTGCGGGCGGAATCGGCTTCCTTGTAAGCTATGAGCTCAAGAACTATTTCGAAAATCAGTTTCGAAAGATGAAGCAGGACAAACAATTGCGGCTCAGCGTTCACACCAAGATAACGCTCCTTGCGACGCTCATCGTCACAATTATCGGGACCTCGGCCCTGTATTTTTACGAACAAAGCAATGCGTTCGCCGGTCTAGGGACCGGAGAGGGGCTCGTCAACGCGTTCTTTTACACGGTCACACCACGGTCAGGCGGGCTTCAATCTATCAGTATGCTGACGTTTAGCGATTCAAGCATGCTTCTGATTATGGTCCTTATGTTCGTCGGCGCCGGTGCGGGTTCCACCGGCGGAGGTATCAAGGTCGGTACATTCGGTCTCGTGCTCGCCTACATGATCGCGCGTTTGAGCGGAAAACCTCAGCTCAGCCTCTGGCAACGCACCATTCCCAAGGAATCGATCGATAAAGCGGTTGCGGTTGCCGCGGTGATCGGTCTTTTTGTGGTCGCTACGAGCCTCGTATTGATGACCACCGAGACCTATTCGTCGAGCGGCTACGAGAGCCGTGTTAGATTCGTACAAGTCGTTTTCGAGGCAATCTCCGCGGCCTGTACAGTTGGCCTTTCGCTCGACTTCACATCGGAACTTACGAATGCAGGAAAGATATTTTTGTCGATTGTGATGTTCGTCGGTCGCCTGGGTCCGCTCGGACTTGCGATTGCGATCACCGCGCGTCACAAAAAGGCGAAGTACAGATACGCCGAAGAGAATATTATTATTGGTTAGAGTTATGAAAAGATTTGCCGTATTCGGATTGGGGAGTTTTGGAATAAATGTAGTACGGAGCCTGTACAAGCAAGGCGCCGAGGTTATCGCGATAGATATCGACGAGGATGCGGTTCAAGCGTGTTCGGATATTTCGCATCACGCCGTCGTGGCCGACGCGACAGACAAATCGGCACTCGAACAGCTTGCGATAAACGAAGTCGATGTTGCGGTCGTTTCCCTTGGCGAACGTATGGACCGTATCACATTGACTTCGCTGCACTTAAAGGAATTAGGGGTGCCGTATGTGGCGACCAAGGCGATTTCAGACAACCATGAGACGATTCTCAAGGCGATCGGGGTTAACGAGGTAATCCAACCCGAAAAGGAGGCTGCGATACGGCTTGGTACGCGGTTGTCGCTCAGCGACGTAATCGATGTCCTGCCGCTTGTATCTGACGATTTTTCCGTCGTTTCACTGCACGCGTCGGAAGAGATCACTGGAAAACGAATTGGTGATTTGGAGTCCAGCGCGATCCAGGTCGTGGCGATCCAGAGCTCGGACGAGCGCCAGCCCAAACTGATACCATCCTCGGACGAGGTCATAGAATCGGACAGCAAACTCATCATTCTCGGCTCGAACAAGGAAATCAATATCTTTACGAAACGCTATTGCAGCGGAAACTGATCCCGATAGAGTGCTGTTATCTTCCGCTTCCGCGCCGGTCAATCCGGAGCTTAATACCGCATTACCGAGCCGACCGCATTCGTAATATGACGTGCGAACAGGCTTGCATCCATCTTGTCCTCAATCGCGTCGTCCGGGCCTGGATAAGGGTTATTAAATATTATCTTGCCGTTGCCGCGGTCGTCGTATCCCTTTGCGACCACTATATGATAGGTTCCCTTCTTGATGTATCTGGAGACCCACAGCGGACCTTTTCTCAATATTTTTACGAGTGCGTGTCCTCCATCAGACAAACCGATATCGAAAAAGCCGCGTTCCCCGTTAAAATGAGAGCCGCTCCAGTTGCTCATATTCAGTGCATCCCCGCATTTCCTATAATCAGTATCGAGGAGCCCATTTTCCATGGCATCGTTGAAATCAATCACGTTCTTAAGGCGGTCTTTTACTTCATTTGTGCTGCGGCCGTGATATTTGTAGAGCATTTTGAACGAAGCATACCAGCACTGTTTTCGCGTGGCCTGACCCGCCCCGGTTTTGGAAACGTTATGGTTGATATTGTCGGGCATATTCTGCTCCTTCTAGGTCATTTTCCTTTGGACGTTTTTTAGTACACCATTTGCACATTATGCCAGCTACGGTCCAAAAACAAAGACAAAAAAAGGGACCGCAACGAATCGCGGACCCTCTTTAATTAATCAGTGGCCGGTACTACTTTCCCGCCGCCGCCTTTGCGAAATCGCCGGCCTTAAAGATCGAGATCTTTTCGGGCGTCAGATACTTTTTGATCGCAGCATTTACTTCCGCAACGCTCAGCGACTCGAGTTTCTTCTCGTACGCCGCGTCCCATGCAAATGTCCGGTTCAAATCCAAATAGTCTGTAAGACTTGAGGCGACGGTATTGTCCGAAGCGCGCCGGCGTTTGGCCGCGAGCACCATTCCTTTGACCGCTTCTTCTACCTCAGCCTCGGTGAATCCCCCGGTGACCACTTTTGCGATCTCTTCGTTAAACGCGATTTCCAGCTTCTCGAGATTGCCCGGATTATAGATCGCAAAAGCGAGAAAAGCGCCCTGTTCATCGCGCGACGAAATCTGCATCTGTGAGCCGACGCCGTAACTAAGACCATCCTTCTGGCGAATCCTGGATGCCAACCTGGAATTCAGGAAACCGCCCCCGATGATGTTATTCGCAACTTCCATCGCGGCGTAATCCGG
>JAOTWT010000183.1 GCA_029862725.1 Acidobacteriota bacterium
CCGGACCCCGCCGAGACATCTTTGTAAACCGGCGGAGCGTCAGGAGAGATAATGCCGGTCGTACGCTTTGAGGCGTAAACCTTGGCTTCACCGGTCGAGACACCTCCGGTCGGATTGTCCTGGGCAGAGATTCCAATACCGAGTGCGGCAAAAACAAAGATTGAGAAGATCGTTTTCATAATTAATACTCTTAAAGCGGCGAGGCATCGAAACTCTCCGGCGACGCGGTCCGAAAAGGACATCGCCTGCGCGGCCGCAACCTGATCAGAATGATGAGTCTCAAAACGCGCTTACTGCGGTAAGTCTAATTACCTTCAAAAAAATCCGCAGTCGTAACCAGCTTTTGTGACCAGTCGATTCCCGCAATCGACGGATAACCCGCAAGCTCCCACTCCGGCCGGAACGGCTCGAGGTCGTGTACGTGAAAAGGCCGGCTCTCATTTCCAATTTCCAGATTTTCCTGTAGAAAATCGGCCGCCAGGAACTCGACCTGTGTATCGGCTTTTAGATCGCGAAACTGCAATGCAAATTCAGCGGCCGCAGAGCGGTCTCCGAGCTTCCGGTTGATCAGCATTAAATTATAGACGGCAGATAGGTCTTCGGGGTCAATTGCCAAAATCCGCTGGAAATAGACACGCGCCAGTTCGAGCTGAACGCGTCTCTGGTCTTCGGGTACGGCTTCGCTACGCAATTTTGCGAGCTCGCCCAGCTGCTGAAGCGTGTCGCGGTCATTGGGGTATTTTTCCAAAACCTGTTTGTAGAGCTCTTCGGCCTCATCCAGTTTGCTAAAAGTCTTTTTGATCCGGCCCTTTTGAAACAAAGATCGATAGTTATTTTCGTCGAGCTTGAGACTCTTACTGACCAGTTTGTCGGCCTCATTCCACCCGCCCATCTGCATCATTGCGATCGCTTTGTTTGTGTAAGCCGTCGGCCGATACTCGTTCTTAAAGTCAATCACCTCGTCGAAGGCGTCGGCTGCCGCGGGAAACTGTTTGTTGTCAAGAAGCGCAATCCCGTAGTTGTTCCAGCGCCACCAATCCGGCATCGCTTTTGCCAAAGGCTCTGACGGTCTATTCCGCGACCCGATGCCGAGGGTTTCCGAGGTTTCCGCCATCGTCACGATCGGAAGATTTGTCGATTTCCCGATGACGTAGTCGCTGAAGACCTTGGTGAACCTGCGGTAGTTCAATTTTGCAGTTAGTCTCAGTGTTCCCTCGTAACCGTCTGGAACAACGAACCGGTATCGCGAGACATCCGAACGACCCGATTGAATACTGTTGTTTTGAGCTACTACCTTTGTCTTCCAAATATGGTGCAGGTCGTTGAGTTTCCCGTCCTCAAAGACAAGGTAGGTCATATAGTTGTGGGCGCCTTTGTCGAGGAAACCGTTCGCATCCGTATAACCGGATTTGTAAAGGATCTTTCCGTCCTCATCGACCACACTGAACTCGACAAATGCCTCGTAAAAATCGCGCAACTCGGGCGGAAACGAGTGGCCGATGTTCTTATTCGTAATCACGACTTCAGCCGTCAAAATGTCTCCATCCTTGAGGCGAAAATTATCGCGGTCGATCGGTGCTATCAGCCTGGTCTTTGACGAATCGCGCGCCCGCCGCTTGAGAGCGAAGATATCGATCACGATTCGATCGTCTTTTAGAAACTTGACCACTTCCTCAAACTGCCGCTTATAACCAAAAGCCAATGGAATCGCGGTATTGGCGGCTGCGAAACGGTGCGAGGCGATCCTGCCGTCCTTTACGGATACGTCATAATTCTCGGTCGGCACCTTCTCCATATGACATGAATTGCAGGTCTCTTTGTCGCGTGTATAAAAAGGATGCGGGGTTTCCTTCGCAAAAGACGATTTCTGGTATTCGTCGCCCACCATGAAGGCTCGCAGGAATTTGTAATCGTTTAGCTCTTTCGGCACCTGGGACTTGTGACAGGCGGCGCAGAATTCCGGTTTCTTTAGCAAATCCCGCATCATCGCGCGTTTATGTCCCTCGATATCGTTTGTGATGTCCCGGTCGGTCGCCTCAACGATCTTGGTCCCGTCTTTCTCTTCTATCAATGCAGGTTGTCCCATCACATAGCCGCCGATGCCGCGGCCTGACACGGACTCGATCGAATGGCAGACGATACACGAGACCCCTTCGTTATCAAACGGCCGTTCGCTGATAATCGGCGCGTCGGTCAACGCCCCGGAGAAAAGGGCGGTCGGGTTATGACAGGATTCGCAGTGACGTGTAAAAGCGATGTTCTTCTGGTTCTGGAGATCTTTTACGTTTTTTTGATAAAAAGGCTCCACAAAGGCTTTGGCGTGCGCCGATTCCTGCCATTGGGGATGCACATCCCTGTGGCACGAGGCGCACCTCGCCGACGAAGTGAAATCGGAGGCTTTTATGAATTTGCCATTGAACGTGTCGGCGTTACCGGGCGCAAACGGCTTGTCGTCACCAAAACGGTAATCGTAAGAGGCCCGGACGAGGTCATGATAGTCTTCTTCGCCCCGCGCCTCACTCGTTTCAACTTTGAGAAACAAAACGACGGAAACAAAAAGAAGCCACGCAATTACCGCCACAATTCTGGCGCCCGATCTTGTCATTAAATCAATACCCTTCCAAACGAGATACTATAAGATTATCGTTTCCGCCACATTATTCGCAAACAAAAAAGAGTTTTCGATGCAAAGTCGTTTAGAAGCGTTACTATTTTTCTTGAGCCGCCAAAAAAGAAGCTGCCTTGTTGTCCACAATCCTACCGACCGGATACTCTCCGATCCGCTTGTCGAAGTAAGGTGAGCGCTCGTAAAAAAACCGAAGACGCGCTCTGGGATCAGAGGCAAAGGCTGCGTCCTTTAGCTTTTCGTTAAATTCGGCCTCCAGATCCGGGTCCTTCTTGAGCATCTCAGCTGCGATGTCTTCCATTACATAACTCTCGGAATACTCCTTTTGCTCGAATATTGAGTTGAAGAATCCCCAAAACACCGCTGAATCGGGCCCGGCCGGCTCGAGAAAGTGCATGGCCACTCTGCCAGATCGCTGTGACACGGGAATTACCGCGGAATTGGCCGGAAAGGTCCTGGTCTCGTTCATCTTCTCACTCTTAAACGACAATGTAAGCCGGCCCTCGAAGGGGAAAGGCCTCCACACGGGAGAGTCCAGCCGGTACAATTCGGTTTTGATCGTGAGCTCTTTATCGAGCCGCCACATCTCAACACCGTGCGCCGAAAGGCGATCTATGACTTCCCGCCATTGGGGCGGCACAATATAAAACCGCGGCGGCACAATCTCGACGACAGGCACCGCCTCGTCATATTGCGGTATCAGATAATCCTTGGGTTTCCGCGTGTAGATGAGCTTCTTCCCGCCCGAGACCGGCGAGTCGGCGGTCTCGATCTCAAACCCCTTAAAGGTGTAGTCGTTCGTTTTGTTCGAGATCCGCTGCGAGAGTACAAACGTTCCATCGTCGCGACCCGATCCGAGTTCAAGGGTTTCGCGGTCGGCGGCCCTGTTTGCCGCGAACAGGGCGTCCTTGTCGTTTGCAATTTCCTCAAGAGTTCGCCAAAGGACATCGTAAGTACCGCGGACACGGGTTTTATAGGGCTTGACCGAGTGGGCTTCGATCAATAACCCGATTCGCCCTCGAAGCGGTGTATACCCGGTCGCGAACCGCGGTGTGGCGATAAAGGTCGCGATACCACGCTCGGGAGCGAACGGATCAAGCATCTGTATGTAACGGGAGAGCAGGTTGCCCGAGGCCTCGATCTTCGTAATCGCGTTTTCCTCGAAACGTCTGGCCATCCAATTACGGAGCCCTGTGTGGATCTCGTCGTGATGTGCGAACTCATAGGTTATGTTGTAACGAAAATCGGCACCGTCGGTGACGTGGCAATCTATAAAGAAGTCGGGGTCCCATTCATTCCAGAGACTCAACCACGCTCTCGTTTCCGGGGTATCGGCCTTTAAATAATCGCGGTTTAGATTCTGATATGCGGAATTCGCCCTAAAGCCCATTTCCTCCGGTCCGTTCTGGTTGATTCTATTGAACTTACCGAACATCTCGTGTCCATCGACATTATAGATAGGCACAAAGAGAATGATCGTGTTTTCGAGGAGGCCGGAATGCTTTTCGGTAACCGCAAGATCGCGGAAAAGGGCGAGCCCGGCATCTTTGCCATCGGATTCCCCGGCATGAATCGCAGCTTGTATGAGAACAACCGCTTTTCCGGATTTCCTTGCCCCGGACGGTGTCGCGTCTTGATCCTGCGACGCGATCAGCAACGGCAAATCCCTTCCCTCGCTACTTTTCCCAAAACTCCGATAGACTATCTTCCCGGACACGGAGTCTAAACGTCTGGCAAAAGAAACAGTTTCCGCATAAAGGGGAGTTTTTGCGTAACCGCTGTACTCGGCAAATGTCTCCCATCCGGCAGGAACATTTTCCGCATTGCTTTGGCCTGATGTGATGACGCTTAGAGCAATGAGAACGGAAATTGATAATGACAGTATTCGTGATCCAGGTTTAAAGTTCATAATTGACTAGTCGAACAGGAATATAACGAACGTTATTCGGCTCAACTTTACCATAGGCCACGGGTTCAACAATCGTAAAAAAACGCACCAAAACAGGTCCCCGCTTCGATGCTTATTTTTTTGATAAATTTAATTTTTGTTTGCTTGCCATTTATGGTATAAGTATTTCGAAATCTTGTTATTTAGCGTTATTTGCAAGTTATTCAAAAGGTGGAGTTTGCAATCTCCCGCGCGAAACTGCTTTTTGTTGACATCCGGAACTGTTTGTGTAAGAGTTTCAGAGGGTTCCGTTAATTTTTGAGAGATAAGTTGAGACAGAGGAGAATTATGAGAATCAGGACTACGAAGAAGAGGGCGCTTTCATTGCTGCTGACCCTTGCAGTTGTAGCGTGCTACTCGATGGTGGCTCTGGCCGGCGAGGCAAAATTAGCCGGCGAAATAGTCGTATCGGGTGGTAAAGACTCAGTAGTGACCGTGAATGGCGAAGCCGCCAAAAGCGGACGCACCGTTTTTTCATCGAGTACGATCGCTACCCCGGCCGATGCCAGTGCTGTCATCAGCGTGAAGAATATTGGCAAGCTCAGGGTTGGTCCGAACACCACGATGACGATTAATTTTGACGAGAAGGGAATTACCGGAAGCATTGAGAAAGGTAAACTCACAGTTCTTGACTCTGCAAATACGGTCAACATCACGGCGCCCAACGGCAAAGTCGCGGCCCTCGGTTCCGGCGATGCGGTTATCACAACACAAGACGATGACGATGACGACGATCCCGGTTCGGGAACGTGGTTTATTTGGGCCCTCGTACTTGGCGGCGCGGCTGCGGGACTTATATTTGCAGCTACACGCAACAACGATATAAGTTTAGGCGGCGGCACGACGGTCGTCAGCCCCAACCGTTAACTCATGCCCCAGGGCACTTTGATTTTTGAGTAATTATTTGTTTCGTCCATAGGAGGACCTTTTTACAATGCTCGGCAACAATAAGATACGTAGAACAATTTCGGCCATTACAGGGATCGCGGTACTTTGCGTCGCATCACTTACCGCAATGGCGGCTCCCGGAGACGTGAAAGCTGACATTACAGTCAACGGTCAGGTAACGGTTAACGGACAACCGGCAGTGTCGAATTCGACAGTGGTATCCGGAAGTACCATTACTACAGGTGCAAATTCCAGTGCCGTTATCGGTTTGGCGAACAACGGAAGGGTTGAGTTGATGCCTGAAACATCTCTCACATTACGGTTTACCGAAAACAGCATTGTTGCGATGTTGAGTTCCGGCAAGGTTCAAATTTCGAACAGGGCCGGCATCGGGGCTACCGTCACGACCCGGAGCGCGACAGTTGTTGCGGATGCCGGGCAGGCTAACCTCTTTACAGTCGACATCGGTTGTGGCGATGACATCAAGTGCGCCCAGACACTTGTCCAGACAACGAACGGTCTTGTGACACTGAAGTCGGGCAAAACCACCAAGCAGGTAGCTGCAGGTACGGACGCAGTTGCCGGCGGTTCGCAAACCGGTTGTAAGCCGTGTTTCCGTCCGGGTTCTGCTCCTCCGGTTGCGATCGCTGGAATAGGCGCTGGTGCTTTGGCCGCGATTCTGGTTGGAGTTGGAGCAGCCGCTGTTGCAGCGATCATCTACGGTAAGAAGAACAGAATCGAGCAGGACGGTCCCGTGATTGTCGTTAGTCCGATTCAATAGTATTCTTCAAAGTTAATGGAATATGCGGGTTATGTAGAATATGCATGGCCCGCAATTCTTTTGTTCAATTTGTGAATTTTTTAACAAGGCTATTTAGAAATGCATATTGCGGTGATTGGCAGTGGTTATGTTGGACTTGTAACCGGGGCGTGTTTTGCTGAATTCGGCGTCGAGGTTACATGCGTGGA
>JAOTWT010000184.1 GCA_029862725.1 Acidobacteriota bacterium
CTCCGGAACCGACGCATTCGGCAATGTCATTCAGGAAGCCAATGCTTCCGGCGTTCCTTGTTTGGTAACTGATTCCGGAGGTCCAAAATTTATTGTTAAGAACCGCGAGACCGGTTTTGTTTGTACGGGGATCGACGATTTCATCAAATATGCTTTAGAACTGATGGACAATCGTGAAAAATTGTTGAAAATGAAGGAAGCTTCACGCAGTTTTGCTCTTTCTCGTTCCTGGGACAGCGTTTTTGAATCGCTATACGAAGCTTACCGGGAATGCATCCGCCAGAAGCAACAGGGAAAATCAACAGCTAAAGCTCCGCCAATCGATCGATGACCATGTCGAACCAAGATATACATGTATCAGTAACGGCCGAAGACCTCGAAGAAGTCGTAGGCGAGACGATCACTGTCGGGGAAGTCTTCGCCAGTTTGATCAGCCATCCGGCGCAGGTTGTCGCGCGATGGAACTGGAAATCGGCGCTGCTTGGCGCGGCGCTTCGAGCATCGTTTTACTTCACTGTTTATCAGGCAAGCCGCGAATCTTTCCTCGTCACATTCACCGCAGTTATGGTCGAGCTGAGTTTTCGGTTCTTCACGTCCGGGATTTCCGGCTCGCTCGTTCAATCGTTTCGCAAGGCATCCCCGGCCTGGTTAGCGATGGGAATCGTCACGGTATCGCTTCCCATTTTTGGTCATTCCGTCGAATTCGTAACGCATTTTGTCCAGGAGGAATACTTTGCGAGTGTTTTTCCTCCGTCAATAAACAGCTCCCGACAAAAAGCGTTCGCGGTCTCGGTGCTCATATCCGTGCTTTCGGCGCTATTCAATATCTTCCTCATGAGAAACGGTGTAATGCTGGTTGGCGCCGGCGAGGAAACCAAGTCTCTTTGGGGCGATTTTAAGAGTATTCCGATCCTGCTCTACGAATTCATCTTGTTCCTTCCGCGACAGATCATCCAGTTCCTTGCAGAGGCCAAGTTTCATTACGCCCTCGGAGCTTTTGCGGCGTTCGGCCTGATTGTTGGCGGCATCCTGGGCATCTTTCGCGGAAAGTGGTCCTGGGCAATCGCGACCGCCGCCGGCTCGTGGGCTATACTTCTGAGCGCGATAATAATCGTTTACTTTGTGATGGTGGCCCACCGTTTGTATCGAAGATGGTACCCGGATTCTGATACTCTCTAAGAGACTCCATGGCCCAATTAAGGTTCGGCGATATTTTAACCTCCGGGGGAGGGCGGCCGGACCGTTTATGTTTGGATCTAATTTGAACTACAAAGCTCAGTTCCGGGGTCTGCGTTCAAACGCCTTCGGCAATTCTGACGCTCAGCATAAGAGACGGCGGCGAAAGGAGAAGAGGACATCAAGTCTGTTCATATAACCAATTATTACCATAAGAGCTCGGGAGGGATCAGCACTTCTTACAATGCCCTTTTGGCCGCGGCGGGACGGCATAAGAGGCAAATGAGACTTATTGTCCCTGGAGAGAAGGACGAGGTCGAAATCGTCAATGAATTTGCAAAGATCTATTACGTCAAAGCCCCGAAGTCCCCGCTTTTTGACAAGCGTTACCGCATCATCCTGCCGTGGCAATACATGACCAATGACTCGCCGATCCGGAAAATACTTCTCAACGAAATGCCGGATCTGGTCGAGATCACTGACAAATATACGCTCAGCATGTTCGGAACGATGGTTCGCAGAAAGAAATTTAAGCAGCTTGGGAGACCTATGCTTGTTCATTTTTCCTGTGAGCGCATGGACGACAACATCGCCTCGTTCCTTTCCGGCGGCCGGTTCGGTAAGCGCTTTGCGGCGGCGGTGATGGGTTATTACAACCTCCCCTCCTTCGACTTCCACATCGCAAACTCGCCCTATACCGCTGACGAGTTTTTTCAATCGGTGAAAAAAAGCGGCCGCTCCGCGTTTTCAAAGTGGTTTTTTAACAAATCCTGGAGAATGTTTCGTGCACCGAGGGTACCGATCGAAGAACGGGTATTTATATGCCCGCGGGGAGTCGACGAAAACCAGTTTTCACCCGAAAGAAAATCGGACGATATCCGCAGCGAACTGATCGAACGAGCGTCGGTTCCATTTGAATCAACAATCCTGCTTTATGCCGGGCGGATTTCACCTGAAAAAAACATCGGATTACTGCCGGATTTTATGGAGATCCTTTCTGCCGATGAGGGGCGCGATTACCGGCTCCTCGTCGCCGGCGACGGACCCCAGGCCGATTGGCTTCGTCAAACCGCGGAAAAAAAGATGCCCGGTAAGATAAAACTTCTGGGGCACCTGGACAAGGAAACGCTCGCCAATTATTACGCGAACGCCGATGTTTTCGTACATCCAAATCCCAAGGAACCATTTGGAATCGCCCCGCTTGAGGCAATGGCCTCCGGGGTTCCGACCGTCGTCCCGAACGCCGGCGGCCTTTTGTTCTATGCAACGGTGGAAAACACATGGTTGGTCGAGCCGAACGCCTCCGAGTTCGCTGCCGCGATAAAAGAAATCGTCGAGAAACCGGAGCTTCGCGCGAGAAAAATAAAAAACGCTTTGGCGACGGCAGCCGAAAATACGCGCACCAAATCGACCGATTTTCTGATTGAAACCTACGACAGGATGTACGAGGACTTCCAAACCCGCCGCGAGCTGTTTGTGGATGAAGAGGCCTCAAAAGCTTTCGATTTCAAAGAGTACTCGGATTGATTCTCAACCCTTCCGGATTTCCGCAAGAAAAGAATAACTTTTGTAAACCGGTCTGACGGAGTGAAATCCAAGGCCTTCTCGCTCAAGTGTTTGCAAATAAGGGATTAATTCTTCGGGATATTTTACGTGAAACTTCTTTAGCCAGGACTTGAGTAAACGTGCAAAAGCCTGGGGCAGGTCGCGCTGGTCGTAAAAATCGACGATATAGATTGAACGGCCTTGCTTGAGATTCCGCAGAGCGTTCGTGATCGCCTCGCGCCACGCGGGAATCATCGAAATCGAATAGGAAAAGTAGATGGCGTCGAACTCGGCTTTGAGCCCAAACGTGGAATCGAATGCAAAGTCATCGGCGAGCGCGGTTTCGAAAAGTACGTTGCGGAGGTTCTTCGCCGAGATCTTTCGGTTCGCGGTTGCGAGCATTTCCGCCGAGGCGTCGAGACCGTAAAAGAACGAATCGGGGTGCTTCGCCGCGAGAATCGCAAGATTGCGTCCGGTCCCGCAGCCTACCTCCAGGATTCTCTCTCCCCGGCCAACATCCATTTCCCTGATTAAATGATCGCGGCCCAGCAGGTAGTATTTACGCGTCGCATCGTAAATATACCGCTGGTAGCGATACATCCGGTCCATTTTTTCGTGCGCACTCTGCATTGGTTCAACGTATAAGGTTCAAAGTTCAAGGTTCAAAGTTCAAGGTTCATTGTCTAGAAATTAATTTATTTGTCTGTGCCGACCGATTTGATTCCGCAAATCCAGAAAGTGCGAGTTTCTGCGGACAATCCTTGAACATTGAACTTCGAACTTTGAACCGGTCTAAAGGACAGTGTAAAGATGAAAACCCCCGTAAATAGATGCCCGGTCCCGCTCAAAAAACGCTTCCGATTCTTTGTCGCAGTACTGGAATCGGGACAGGAGACGGGTTGATAGATTTCCTTCGAGCGGAGAAGCGGAACCTGCCGTTCTGAAAATGACACGGGAGCCCTTTGCTGCGCGGTCAGCGATCAATTCCCAAAGTTCTGTCAACGATTCTGTGTCCATCCAATCCTGTGCGTCGAGAAAAACAAGACGATTGAAGGTACCTTTCTCGTTGTTCCGTATCTCATCGGTTACGGAACCGACTCCGACGCGCAAACGCGAGATATTTTTCTTTAGGGTCGCGAAATTTTCTGCCTTCAAATACTCCGGAACCGCCTTCCGATTCTGCGTGTCATATTTTCTGCCAAATGCCTGCCAGGCAAAATAGTTGTCTTCGATCGGATAGCCAACAGCCAATTTTTTCGCCCTTTCCCGGTAGATATCGACGATGCTTCCATTTTCGCCGATGTCCTTTTTGAGCTCAGCAAATTGTTGGGGAGGAATGCCAAGCCCAAAAAGGGTGACAGGCAGCTTGCCGACCGCGCGGATGATAAGCGAATCAAAAAACGGTTCGATGTATTTTTCGTAGCGCCGCTCTTGGTCGTCTCGATCCAAAGCCTTTAGGATTTCCTCCGGAGGACAACCGAGCATCTTCGACAGTCGATGAAAAACGCGAAGAAAATAGCCATTGCGGGAATGCTCGTAAAGGCCGCCTCTCCTGAAATACTCGATTCTCTTTCCGGTCAGGACCCTTCCGAAAAGCGAACCGGATTCCCAGAAGCTAAGCGTTTCGGCATCCAGTTTCGATGCAATGAATGTCTTATAATTGTGGATCGTGCCGGGCCCTTTTCCAGCACCGAAGAACTCGAAGAAATCCTCGTATTCCGACAGGTTTTCGATAGCGGCTTTTTTGAGATTTAAAAGGAATATATGATTCTTGTTGAGATCCACGGCCGTCACCGACGCCGGATCCTCGAGCAGATAATTCAGGGCATTACAGCCGCCAGAAGAAATTGTCAGGATGCGCGATGATTCGTCCAGCTTCAGGGCTTCGATGTCGACACGCGGATCTTCCCAAATCTGGTTATAAACAAAAGCATCGAACCAGATCGCAAAGAGCCTTTGCATTAAGCTCTGCCGTTTCGACGCTGACTTCTGACTGACCGCGGCCCTTACTGCCTGCCGTGCCATGCTGTTACCCATAACATCTGAATTTCAGCGCCTGATCAAGGAGATAAAGATCCGGCAAGCATTAAGCCCATTTTGCTGCGGTTAAGCCATCGGTCCCTTTAGTCTGATAGCTTGGACGAATTGCCAAATCCTGCTCCCTGTGCACTGAACGTTGGACCTTGAACCTTCGGCCCGGACCCTTTACTCGTTTAGCATGACCTCGACGGGGTCTATGTTCGACGCTCTCCATGCCGGGTAAAGCGCACCGATCAAGCTTCCCGCTATGGCAATAATTATCGCTGTGATTATCCAGAATGCGCTGAACCGAAAGGGCAATGAATACAAAGTTTCGATCAACAGCGAGGCACCGAATGAAACCGCCAGCCCTGAAAGGACTCCCAGCATGCCGATCACAAAAGCCTCGCCTTCGATGACCCTTATCACGAAAGGCTTCGAAGCGCCGAGCGATTTGAGGATACCGATCTCTTTGCGCCTTTCCGTTATCGTCGTATACATCGAAAGCAATACAAAGATCGTACTCACAAAAGCACCGAGTCCGACAAGGACCCGCAGAAACGTCTGGAGACCCGGGATTCTCTCTTCGGCGTCAATGATCAGGTCCCTCGTGAAATTAATTGTGTTTCCGGGATACTTCGCGTCGATTCTCTTCGCTACGGCAGCAGGGTCCGCCCCGTCTTTGAGCTTGACGAGGATAAAAGTGCATTTGTCAGTTTCCAGCGCTTCTTGCATTGATTTTAAAGAAAGCTTTATACGCGCTCCGGACGGAGGCGAGAATACCCCGGCGATCGCATAGTCGCGGTCAAATATCTGGATCTTGTCTCCAAGTTTGTACTTCATTTCGCGCATTCGACGCTCGTCGAGAATCACCTCCCTGCCGTCGTTCATTGGTCGACCCTCGACGATCTCCATCCCGTTCATCTCGGCAAACGGCTTCCAGTCAAGGCCGTCGAGCTGCATAATTCCCCAGCGTTCTCCGCTTGCGGGCGTGATATAACGAATCACCGGGACGGTTGATTTCACCCCTTCAATATCGAGGAGCACCTCCGCGTACCGGGTCGAGACGTTGGCGTTACTCCCGGTGATCGCCATACCGCCGGGCCTTGTAAATACGATTTCCGCCTTCCAGTTCGAAGCGCGTTTGGCCATGTCGTCGGTCATACCGCGGGCGAGGCCCGTAAAGAGCGCGATCAGTATTACCCCGAGCGCCACTCCGACTATGCTTATGACCGTCCGGAACGGCCGTGTCCTCAAATTTGATAATACTAGTTCAACCATCCGATCTCCGTCGCGAAGGGCGATTCTAGCACTCGCACGCCGCAACGACAATCTGCTATTTCCTCGCTACGATCGTTGCCATTATCCCTCCCAGAATCAGAATCGATGCAACGGGCAGACGGCTCGAAAGGGATTCCGCGACAATGACAACGCCGCCCGCAGCCGCAATCAGCGGAACAGAGAGTTGTAGAACCGCGGCCCTCGCGGCACTGTGATAGTTGAGTGCCGCATACCAGACCGCATAACCGATTCCCGAAGCGACTGCACCCGACAGCACAGCCATCCATAATCCGAACCATGTTAGTTTTGCCGAGAACACAAAAGCAGCGAAGACAACCGCCATGAAAAACAATGACCGCCAGAAGTTTCCGAGCGTATCAATAAGGGCATTTTCACTGTCTTTC
>JAOTWT010000316.1 GCA_029862725.1 Acidobacteriota bacterium
CGAAGAATCGAAGAAAGCGCCCAAGGGATGATCTTTTCAAAAGAAGATCCGCCCTTTAAGGCAAACTAGAGGCAGGGTGGGTCAATTCTATTTGCACGCTAGTGGGTCAAAGCTATCTGCATGTTGACACCTGACCCGCTGCGATACGGTTTGTCGCCGGATCGATTGCCGGATGATCGAGGACGGTGTTGTTTACAAGCGAGCCGTTTATGTTTTTTGTGTGACTGAGGCGATTCCCATAACGGTCATAGCCGAAATTCTGGCTCCAGTTCGGTTCCTGCTGGCCGTTTACTTTCTCTTTCGCTTCCGTCAGACGATACAGCGAGTCGTAACGGTATTCCTGTTCGAACGGTTGGGTTAAACCGCTGAAACTGATCGTCTGTTTGGCGATGTTTCCGGTGTTTTTGGTTTGATCGATGTTTCCGCTGGAATCGAACTCGCCGAATGCGTAGTTCACCTTCCAGAGATTGTCGTTTGCCACCGAATGACCGAGACCGAGGCTCGTCACCTGAAGCCTTTCGTTGAACTGAGCCGTTTCCCAGAGTCCGTTGCCGAGCCGCATCCGTTCGATTCCGCCGGAAGCTGTGTATTTGAATCCGTTTGCGTAGACGTAATTGAGTGTGCCGTTTGTTCCCCAGACCCTCTCAAGATCGCCGTTCGGGTCAAACTCGTGTTTTACCTTCCTGCCCGATGGATATTCCTCTTCGATCAGAGCGCCCGAAAGATTGTATATATATTTCGAGGTATATGTGGTGCCGTCGGTGATCTGCTGGTACTCGGTCGGGCGGCCGTATTGATCGAATGCGCTTGTCCTGCTCGTTGAAACCGAACTGCTTGTTTCGATCAACTGACCCTTACTGTTTTGAATCGAGCCGTTTGTCAGATCGTATTTGTAACAGACGGCCGGGGTGTCGGTCGACTGATCGGGCTGCGCGATTGAGGAGCAGGTCTGAGCGGAGGTCGAGACACCGGGCTTTGTGTAACAGCGCTTCAGCACACGGTCGGCGCCATCGTACTCATTTATGATGTTGACGCCTTTCGCATCGGTGGATTTTATGAGTTTTCCGACAACATCGTATTTGAAACCCGCCGTCCACTGGCTGTTTCCGGTAGTCGGGTCGGTCTTGTTAAGGGATGCGTTTATTTCCTGTTCGGGCTGTTTGACGCGGATCAGGCGGCCGAGCGAGTCATAGAGGAAGTTGCGTTTCTGTGCTCCCTGCGTGACCTCGACCATATTGCCTTTGATGTCATAAAGATAGTACGTTGAAACCGATAGATAATCTTTTTTGAAGTTTAGACAGGTGGTTGATCCGCTGTAACAACTCCGTGGATGGCAGATGAATGGTTCAACCAGATTCGTCTCCGGAAACCTTCAAAAAGAATTAAGGTGTTGAAGGAGGTTAAATTAGAAAATCTGGAGAATTACGGCATCTCACTTGGAAAAACCGGTAAAAACAATTCTCTTTCACAACTTCGATTGAAAAAAAAGCGATCTGATCCACTCAAAATAAATTTTCGAACAAATATGCCGTCCTGGTTATAAAAAAGAAGTCGGCATCCTCCAAAAAGTGCACTTGATGATTCTTTTACTAAGTAGCATGTAAGTAAGTCAGAAATTAGATGCGAAAACTGCCCACGGTCTGATCGAAGCTCTTCGATCGACCAGTCCTTGACCTCTGATTGAAGAAATACGTCAATGTGGATTCCATCTCCTTCACAATGGATAACAAGTGGCACGATATTTCTCGATTCATCACGAACCAAACTTAATCGAAGGTACAACGAGGAAGCTGATTTATGGTCAAGCTTAAACTTCGGGTTCTCAAAAATCGCAGGTTCGCCTAACTCTTCTAATATAGCGTCAAGTATTTTTATTTCTTCAAGAATTACATTTCCGAATGTAAACTCGAATGTGTCAATATCAAATTTCATAATCTTACTGACCGCTTTTTGGAGTTCTATATTGAAACAGATTGCTTCGTGATTCCGGGATGAATGTTCGGGGGAAATAATAGTGTTTGTTCGCAATATTAGTATTTCCTGCAGTCCCGCGACCAATTCTAAAAACAGCCCCGAAATTATCGTTTGTGATACTTAACGGTTGTGCCCTATCCTTGCCCCACCCAATTTTGAACCGCGAACCCTTCCGATTCAGCAACCCCGCTCGTCCCGCTCCAGTCGAATCGTAAATCGAATTGCCAAATAATCTTGATTCTTTACCAAACGTTTTACTATGAAAAAGTGATTCTGAAAAGCTGGTCGTACCTGTCGGCCTTCCTGAAAAACCGGAAAATGATGCTGGGCGACTAGCATTTGCTGTTAGATTTCCTGAAAACAATGAGACTCCAAGTAATCCCATGTCAGTTCCAAACATTGCATTCCTTTGAATAGAATTTTCGGGTTGCCAATTTTCAGTAATCGGAAATTTGGGAGTGAATGGCCCGGAAACTGCGTTTATTCCCGAATAGATTGTGTTTGAGAATCCGATCGGAGCATTTAATGTCGATTTACCCATCCCTTCAAACATTTGGCCGAATTGCCATAAGATACTTGGGGGTGATCCTAATCTGTCCATATTGTCAAAATTCGCATTCATTTTTCTCGTCAAGTAGTCGACTACTTCTTCAGTACTCATCGGATACCATCCAAACGCATTAACCATCGCAAACCCTCCGATATTATCGTCTGCACGGTTCACTATCGCTTCCCCCTCGAACACTTCCCACGTATCGTCTTCTTGCTCGTTGTTGTACCTGTATTCGCCGTTTTCAAACTTCTTCCGGTATACTGTTCCGAAGTGAACAGCATCGCACCCACCTCTTGGACATTCTCCAGTTGGATCAGTAATTCCTACCGGACTGTTCATTACGTATATAAACCTGTTAAACGTCTGAGGATTCGTGCTATTGCCTGAAGCGAGTAAAGGATCGACCGCCGTGAAGCGTCCGTGTCGGTTTTCGTACATCCGTGCTTCGGCGAAGTCGAGACCCGTTTCCTCGTCCTTTAGATATCCGGTGAATTTTTGGCGGACATCATCGCCGTTGGGGGAATACTGGAATCCCGATCTTGAGCCGACTGTCGAACCGATTTCTTCACCAAAGGGGAGAAACTCCAATTTCAGCGGGAACCTTAGAGTTAAGGGTTTGGGTTTTTGCTTCGGATCAATCAGTCGAGGGTTTTATTCTGAGACAAGCAGGCGCGTCAATGACTGCCAAACTCGTTACCGATAGGTTTGTCCAAAATAAGGAGCTTGAATTCAATCCGTTTCAGGTACCTATCAAAACAAAGGGCTCTTTTGGGATAACACTGAGGAATTCGTTAAAAACACCAAATCTGATGTTTATAGGTCGCAACGATTAGCATTTATGTCGGGGACTCAAGGTCCGGTACTTGGTTTTACTTACAAAGCAGATTGGACCAATTGGATATTGTGGCGCGACACGGACACTAATTATATAGCATCCGAATTTAAAGATGCTTTGAATGTTGCCCAACGAGTCTAGGTATATGAGCTGGGAAATGCGCTTGCTCAGGAAACGCAGATATTTCCAAAAGTCAGCGAGGAGGATAAGCAGGCCGTGCCAGTAGGAGATGTTGGTTCCGTTTTTGAACGCTGCGTTTTCGGCTCTTTTAGACGAAATAAGGCGATTCCATCAAGGAGATAGGTGATATGAAACTGCGGAATCTATTGTTCATTCTGACATGCTTATTCTTTGCCTTAGCCGTAACTGCGGGTTGCAACCACTTTTTGCAACTGCGACAAAGACTCGAAATGCGCAGAGCAGCCGAAAACTTCCATCGTGCGTGTGTTAAGAATGATGTTAGGACAATGGATGGTCTTTTGAGTGACGATTTTGTGGAAAGTGGCGTTAATCACTCTGTCTCGGGTCCAGAAAGCCTTAATAAGGACCAAATAATTGGATTTTGCGGAAATTTGGACGATCAATTCTCAATAGAGATAGGTTATTTCGATCTCTTGAACATACTAAACTTTAGTAGAGATCGTGTGTATTTTGTTCGTGAGGGTTATTTTCAGGGCGTCCGGGACGTTTCTTACTTTCTGTCCTACGAATTTACGAATAAAGACGGAAAATTGCTTATCAGGAAAGCGGTGCGACATTACTGATCGGGGACCGGTATACATCAGTTCGGGGGTTGGAATGAAATTACGTTTCGCTCGTTGGTATTCAACGTCGCTGTTTTTCATTCTCGCCATGTGTGCCGGTTGCGGTGTGGAATCGTTGAACAACCCTCCTTTGGGATTCAATGCGAACGATCGCGCGAATTACGAAGCAAACCGGGACCAAATAGTAGAGATCAACGATGTTGGCATATTCGCCTGGTGGTGGCCCCGAAGAGTGGTGGAAACAGGAATCGATGGCGATAATCCGCCACCAAAAGATGAGTATGTTCAGTTGACTGAATGGAGGTATGATGGCGAGGGATTTACAACTTCGCCTCATGCGGTCGACCTTTCGGCC
>JAOTWT010000006.1 GCA_029862725.1 Acidobacteriota bacterium
ATGGGTCTGAGTTGCCGGCCCGGCTGAAGATGTCTGTGATTCTCAAGTCCAAGTACGCCCGATACGATGGTCTTTTTACGAGAAATGGCGATAGATGGGAATACGATATGCAGAAGCTCGAAGAATTGCCATGGGCGCCAAATCGCGAGATTTACAGTGAAGGTTTGGTGATCGAGGCACTGGAATCAAGAAAAGTTGGCTTTAAGAAATTTGACCTTCAACCGTTTCTTAAATCACGTGAAAACGGTAATCCTCCCTGCCTTTTTCAGTTAGAATTTCGAGTTACAAACCAGAATCAGGAAACTTTCTATGGGCGTAGCAGGATGATTACGGTTCTGTTGGGTGACTGAAACGCGATAGATCGATGCGGTGTCATCTATTGAAACTTGCCTAGGCAAGAAGCCTTCCGAACAAGGTTGTATTTGGAGGGATCCGAAACAAATCTTTGCGAAGGAAGCATTCTATTTGCCGTCTGGCGCACCTCCGCCGACGCCGACTCCGGAAATGCGGACGCAGTTTGAGGAAGTAAAACGGGATTGGGCCGAGTTCTGGAAACGCGGCTAACGCTTCGGCATTTAATATTCCTTATTTTAGTTGTTTATGAGGCAGTGGAGTTTGGGGTCCTTGATTCAGCGGGGATATGGATAGCAAATGTGGGTCCCCTTAGAATCGGAAGTGCAGGAAAGGTCTGCAAATAAAGGATGTTAAGTATGATCTGTTATATTAGAATGCCGGATTGCATCAAGGTAACACTTCTAATGATGTTGTTGATAAATCTTGGCTGCAACGATACTTCCGTTAATCGTGAGCAATCCGATGGCAGCGATGCTCCCGGCATCAAAAGCCTCATTACTGAAGAACAGGCAGTTGAAATTGCTCGAAGAGCTGTTTCAAGTGAATATGACGTGAGCGATTATGAGGTCACCGTATTTGACCAAAATGATTTTTGGGGTGTTCAGTTTACTCTGCCTGCGGAGAAGAAGCGTTCAAGTGGACGGGGCGCGGTAGTTGAAGTTTATAAATCGAATGGTTCAATTAGGAGCAAGTATATAGGTAAGTGAACATACTGAGCTCGAATGCGTCAACTGTTGTAGCTTATCAGAAACAAATTAATCCTCCTCCGCAGAATTCGCCAACGACGAGCGTCACGGGATATATGGTCTAGTCTTCCGTCTTGGGCAAACAGCTGACGAGCCTCAGGCCGGACGGGACCAGGTTGAATACGAGCGTCTATTCCGGCGGAACCCTGGTCGCAAAACAAACCGACACGGGAAACAACTGGCAGATCACAGATCCAATCACCGGGAGCAAGGCGACATATGCCTATAACGGCACGGCAACGAAGGAAGAGTTCAGCGGGCTGGGACAAAAGGTATCGGATCAGGACCCGGCCGAGTTCCCCGATCCTCCCGCAAACGAGATCGTAAGCTTTTGGGAAAACATGCAATGGCAATGCACTGAGGTTCCACAGGAATTCTGGGGCAGCTTCGGGGCTATGCCGTTTCATTGCCAGATGGCAATATTGATGAATACTGATTTCTTTTTGCCGGACATATACGGTTGGTCTTACGAAGTTCGTGGCGAGAAACAAGAGAAAAAGGAATCTCCGAAATCGACGAGTTTTCCTTCGCTTTCAGATTCAGTCATGAATTTTGGGCTCAAAGCAGCAGCGAAACCTGTAGGGCGGGACGGCGGCAACCCGAAACCTGGCGATCCGTGTAAGACTGAGAGTGGCGAGCCAGGAAGATGGTATAAGAAGGGCAAGTGTCTACCTGAAAAAGGTACTGTGGATGTCACTGCTGCGATTGATATGAGTGAAACTTCGTACATGCCGGTCGATACTTGGTTAGATGTTATCCGGCGGGAATTGGCGGATAATGCAGTGACATTCCTTGAGTCAGATAGTGACTGCGAGAAATTAATCAATGAATACATAAAAGATCTTAACAGAATTACCGGAAAATCTGTATCATCCGATATCAAGACCCTGGTTAAAGAATTCGGATTAAAAGGAAATCTAGTTTCATACAGGAAGCGAAAGCGCAAAAACGTCGGAAGTTCAGGATCAGTAAATCCTTTTACTAAGGGAATGTCCTTTGTCGGTGCCAATCTATACAGTGAAGAAGCGAACAGATTTGCAGAGGCACTTACATTCATACATGAAGTTCTTCATACCGTTGGATTCTCAGACCGTGACTTTGTCAATGCATCGGCTCAAATAGGAAGATCGATTTCGATTGATGATTTCATCAGACTTAATCCGGAAAAGGTAGCAAAGCATACGAATCGGTATGATCAAGAGAGAGTCGCGATTCATGAGATGTCGAAAATTGTTGGCCCGAATTGTGGAAAATCTACATCCACATTCCTTATCAAAAACCGAAAGTAGGAGGTTCTGAATCGTGGGGGTATCGTTGCTGCTGTTTAATAGACACATTAAGCCATTAATCATTGCGATTACAGTCTCAGTTTGTACTTTAGGTAGTTACGCTCAGGACATGAGCATTGATTTCTGTGACATTATGTCTACCGATCAAGTGTTTGTTGGGACTTTCTTGAGGGAAATGAAAAAGCCCGCGTCGAATAGTATGGTCTCAGTGTTTTCCGTGGAGAAAATCGTTAAGGGAAAGATTCAGGAAAGCTTAGTCGTTATTGATAGTGGCTTATATCAGAATCATTTCCGGGTTAATGTTAAATATCTCGTATCTTTGATTAATTTAGAGAACGGAAATCAACCAAGATTTGGTCGTGTTATTCCGATAGTTGCGATAGGTTCCGAAGCTGAACGAACTTCCGGCCCCACAAAAGAATTTGCTATCTTTATTGGCGAAGTGGACGCGTTCAATGTAGGGAAGTCAGAAGAGATTTTTGTTGCATTTGTATCTGGACGAAAGATCACAGAGCCCGTTTTTAGTGATGGCGGAGTTTTCGCTGCCATTTATCCCGCGGGCGAAAGAATTGAACTAAGAGTCTTGACCAGCAAGGATCTTAAGTCATATATTCAGGGCGTTGAAGCTAGAGTGCAAATACAATTCGGTTACAGAAATCTTTACTATGATCTTAAGTCTGAAGCAAAGGGATGCGTTTCAAGGAAAATCGAGCTTGTGTACTTGAATACTCTGTAAGCTTCGTTCCTGGCCATGGCAAGAAAACCATGCGGCTCGACAACTCTATTTGAAGACTTGAGTTGATAGAAAATGCCGGTTTGATTGATCGTAGCAAGGACTGCTTTCTAGTTCCTCACGAGCACCACCGGTGAGTTTTCAGCGTTCAGGATCGTTGTAAAGAATTCCCGCACATCGTCGTATCCCTCGACGGGGATCGTCGACCTTTCGGTGATCAGTTCGCGAGTAAAATAAAGTTTGCCCCCGGCCACCTCATAGCTCGTCTGGTATTTCCCGAAATCGGTCTTCAGGGAAACCGGCTTGGGCATTTCATCGACGGAAAAGCCTTCGGGCAACTCAAAAGTTGCCGATTCTTTAAAAGACAGCGAACCGAGCGTGACGGGGTTCTTTCTTTCCTTGTCCGTCAGATAAATCGAACGCGAACGGCTGACTATTGTCGGTTTGAATATCAGAAGCGTGTTGCGCATCAATTGACCGTAGGACGGTGCCGTGAAAGTGACATCGAGATCAAAACTTGCCTCGTCGTGGTTATCGCTCGGTTTAAACTCGACCAGCTTTGCTGCGGTCGCTCCGCTCGACAGCCAACGCTCTATCGACTTCTCGTAATCCGTCGCCGACAGGCTCCTGTAAAGAGAGCGTTCATATCTCGAAGACTGACCTTTCGTGACTTCGTTGATCGCACCCTCGATCGAGCCCTCGCCGTCAAGCTTTACCTCTACAGTCCGGACCATCGCATTCTCCAGCGGAGCCGTCATCGGCATTTTCACGAGTTCGCCCTTGTCCCCCGCCATGACAAGGCCAAAACTACCCTGCAGATACTCGGGCAGGTCGCCGACTGGTGTCATATCGTCCGTCGCGTCAAAAATCAGCATACGGCCGAGGGTTTCGTGTTCGATGACCGTCACCCCTTTTGTTTCCGGACCGACGGATACCGCGATAATGCAATGATTGAACTGCCTCGGTGAGGGCCATTCCTTTCTGACGTAACTCGGGTCACCCGAATAAATTGCGACCGGGTACGAGTTGATCTTTAACGATTGAAGCATCGCACGCATCAGCGTCGCCTTGTCCTTACAATCGCCGTAACCCCTGCTAAGTACAAGGTCTGAGGGACGCGGCCGGTAACCATTTCCATAGGCTACGCCGATATCGATCGAAATATACTGCAGATTCTGAACGTACTTTCCGATCGCCCTGATCTTATCCAGTTCGGTTTCGGCGTCCGCCGTCAGTTCCCTCGCCTTAGCAGCAATTTCATCGTTTACGACAACCTGAGGATCGTAGAGACCCGACGCCCAGCTTGAGATCTCGTTCCAGTTAGAAAAAGAACGCGTTCCGGATGATTCGTTGCCGGGGGGTGAAAAACTGACAGCTATCAACGGGGCCAAATTCTTGACCGAAGGACTCAGGGGTTCACGAGGAATTGGGGGAAGATTGTTCATCCGCCAGGCATACGAAGATCCATTTACCGTTGGTTTGATGTCACTATGGTTAAACGTCATGCTCGTGGCCGTCCAACCGTTCGGCAAATTCAGCGTATAGAGCGATGTTATGACCGGGAGATAACCTTGAAACTGCCAAACGTCCTCATAAAAAAGCGGCGGGTTTTCGATCTCGACGGTGTAACCAAATACATCGCCCACGCCAACGTCGCTGGAAGCATCTATATACCGCACACGTCCCTCGTTGTAGACGTCGTCCGCATCGGAAATCCTGTCGATCGTTTCTTTTTTCCCGTATTCTTTTGAGCGTCCGCCCCCGGAAATGGTCCACGCCTCCAGTTTTCCAACTTTCCCCGAACTGACGAAATAAAACGCACGGGCGACAGCCGTACCTCTTCCTTCCTTGGTCAGGATTTTTACCGCGTATCTCTCAACGGTTATGATCGAACCCTTTTTGTCGACCGTGACCTCCTGCTCGTCAAGCAGCACCACTGCCGATATGTTCTTGTCATATGCCGGCACTGTCTGTCCGGCGGCATTTCTCAACCATGACGGCGGCGAGCCAAACGAAAACGCGGGCGCCGCAAGGGCCAGCACAAAGATCAGCGTCAAATGAGAGCGTCGTATCATAGTTTCTCCAGGGTTCATTCAGCCGATTCGCGAAGAATCAGGCTGTATGTATCGGATTCATGAAACAAGTCGAACAACTTCTTCAGGGGCTCGTATGCGGAAGCCTTGAAATAAATCTGGCGGTCTCCGCCTATAAAGAAATCCCGCTTGTATTTGAGTGTGTGAGTTTCGATATCGTAAGAAAGTCCGTACTCTGAAGCGGCGATATTGCCTTTTTCCTTAACATTGTTCGGGCTGGCAAACTTTTCCAGCTTATACCCCTCTGGTAGTTTGATCTCGATCTCGTCGAATTCCGACCAGGGAAATTCAAAATAGATCGGGTGCTCACGCGTCGCACTTGAAAAAACGTGTTTGTAATTGAATTCGAAAACGCCCGGTTGAAAGAATACACGCGAGCCTGTCTTTTGCCCGTAATTCGGTATTCGCAGCTTGTATGATTTGACGAGCGGTTTTTCAGGATCGTAAAAATTGCCGATCGTAACATTCGAAACCTCGGCAGTGCTGATCTTGTCCTTGATCTCTTCAGTAAAATGGTCGATTCGTTCCTGGTCGGTTTCGGTGAATTCCGAACGCCGCAGGTCGTTTGCCCAGTGTCCCGTGTACTTGCGTTCCGCCGTCCCGGTGAGCGTGCCGTCTGCATCCAGTTCGAATTTCCCCGTCCGTGCCACTGTCGTGTCCTCGTGCCCAGAAAGCGGAATCGAAGACCATCGGAACGCACCGTCAAACGCGAGCATCGCGTGCACGTTTTCCTCGTACCAGATCATCTTTCCGAACGGAAGAAATGGCGTTCCCGGATTAAAGAACATGCGCTTCCCATCAACCCAAACCGCTATACCCGCCGGATGAACAAACGAGCCGCTAACTGGATAGGTGTTCGGATTAAAAAACAGCTCGCTGCGGTCGCCTGACAACACGATGTGGACCTGCAGCCCGATTGCTCTCGCAAGGGAGGCGAACAGCATGTCGATCCCGCCTGACGTCGCCACCTTTGTCTTCAGTGCATCCGAAGCTTTTTTGAACTTTATCTTGGGCAGCGGTTGGCCGGAACGGTCGAAGTTGGCGTTGCGGATCTCCTTCTGCACATACGAATAGATCCTCTTCAGCTTTTCGGTATCATTCGTCGCACCGGCGGTGATTTCCGCACCGGTCGTTTTGATGAGTTTGTCGGGCTTGGTCAACGCGGCAAACCCGAGGCCGAATCCAATTCCGAACGAGCTCCAGCTACCGCCTGAAAAGCTGTATTTTAGCAGCGCCCAGGGACGTACCGCGTCCTTCGGTGCCATATAGGGTTCTTCCTTAAACGCGGGCATGTTCGTTACGCTCGCGATCCAAAAACTCTCGTCATTGGGGTCCCGCCGAAAGCTCGTCGAGGACATGTTGAAAAAGGTCGGGTCGATCGACTGGTCCTTGTACGGCCTCATGTAGTAGATCGCCTTCTGGATCGGGATATCGCGTTGAAAAATGAGCTTTTCGCCGTTCAGGCTGTCACCCTTAAACTTCTCACGGTATTGGTATTCCACGATCACACCGGGTTCGATTCCGGGAACAGCGAATGACTTCGCCCGAACCTTTACGCGCCGCGACTTATAGAGTTCGCGATCGAAAATGTCGCTTGGCGAAACGTTTACGATCGACCCATCGGGCTTAATAACGCGCGCCGCAACGTTCTCGACCTCAAGTCCCTTTGTGTACGGAATATCGAATTTGCTAAAGCGCTCCCGGCCACGCTCGGTAAAGATCTTGACCCTTACGTAGTGCTCGTAATAGAGCTTTTTCCGGCTCTTATCATCGAGCCGGACTTCCCAAAATATGGCTTCGGCATCCGCGTCGGGTTCAACGATCGGTTTGTCCATCGCAAGTTGCTCGGGAGTGACAGGTTTCCAAACGATCGGTTCGTCTCCTGCAAACGCTGCGCCGAATAACACCAGGCACACTGATATCAGTAAGGCAATTTGATTTCGATTCGGGATTAACATGCCAGGCACCTCGTCGGTAAACCGCGCTTAGCGGATTGGGAATTGAGGAAGTCGCAGAATGGGATTGCAGCTTCGATCCTCTTTTTTTTCACAGACAATTGCGGAATTTTACAACAAATTGCGCAAGATTGGTAATTTTTCAGTGCCGCTGCCCAGACCAGACATCTATGCTATAATTCGGCGCAAGTCGTTCCAATATAATAATAAGCAAATAAAACAGGAGATTTTTGTAATGTCTGTCGATTTTAGCAAGATTCAGGCGGCGCTCGGCGATGAAGCCGAAAGCCTTCTGGGACATACGTCCAATACGATTCCAAAAGAGAATCTGCATCTTCCCGGACCGGACTTCGTAGACCGCGTCTGGAAGGACTCGGACCGAAACCCGGGTGTTTTGCGTTCAATTCAAACCCTGTTCGACAACGGCCGGCTGGCGGGGACGGGTTATCTGTCCATTCTGCCGGTCGATCAGGGAATCGAACACTCCGCCGGCGCCAGTTTTGCTCCGAACCCGAAGCTGTTCGACCCCCAAAACATAGTCGAACTCGCGATAGAAGGCGGCTGTAACGCGGTTGCGTCGACATTTGGAGTCCTGGGTGCAGTGTCCAGAAAATACGCACACAAGATCCCTTTTGTGGTCAAGATCAACCACAACGAGCTCCTGACCTATCCCAATACTTTTGATCAGGTGTTGTTTGGATCGATAGACCAGGCCAAGGATCTCGGTGCGGTTGCCGTCGGCGCGACGATCTATTTTGGTTCGGAAGAATCGTCCAGACAGATCGTTGAGGTTTCAGAGGCATTCGCCTATGCGCACGAACTGGGTATGGCATGTATCCTCTGGTGTTATCTGCGGAATTCTGCTTTTAAGACAAAAGACGGGAATTTTCACGCCGCCGCCGATCTTACGGGGCAGGCGAATCACCTTGGTGTGACGATCCAGGCCGATATTATCAAGCAGAAGCTGCCGACGAATAACGGCGGTTACAACTCCTTAAATATGGAAAGCAGTTACGGCAAGACGAGCCCTTTGGTTTACGACAAACTGACGACGGATCATCCGGTCGATCTTGTGCGTTACCAGGTTGCCAACAACTACATGGGCCGCTGCGGCCTGATCAATTCCGGCGGCGAATCAAAAGGCGCGGGCGATTTGGAGGCGGCGGTCAGGACTGCTGTTATCAACAAGCGCGGCGGCGGTACCGGCTTGATTTCAGGCCGTAAGGCATTCCAGAAACCGACAAAGGACGGTGTCGAGTTGTTGAATGCGATCCAGGATGTTTATTTGTCCAAGGATGTGACGGTAGCTTAAAGCGCCCCGTAGGGTATCGGGCTTAGTACGTTATGTTGGCCGGCCGGTTTTTGCCGTCCGGCCAATCTTGTTTTGCGGCAGGGTCTCGGGTCGCGTTTTTGGCTTTGAAACCAACTCCTGTGACGGAGTCCCTGTCATCGGCGGGGGCGCAATATGAAGACCTTAATAATAATCACGTTTATAGCTGCAGCGGGACTCTCGGCCTTTGGTCAGGGGAATTCAAAGCTGGAGGCTCTCGTCGAGACCGAAAAGGCATTTGCCAAAGCGGCGCTCGAGAAGGGAACCAAGGCTGCGTTCCTTGAATTTCTCGCAGATGACGGGCTGTTGTTTCAGCCGGATGCGGTAAACGGTAAGAAATTCTGGAGCAAGCGCCCGGAATCGCCAGCACTGCTTTCCTGGAATCCTGTTTGGGCCGATATCAACAGCGAAGGTACCTTGGGATACACAACCGGACCATGGGAGTTTCGTCCGGGCGGGAAGGATGATGCACCGGTCGCGTTTGGACAATACATTACGATCTGGCGGGCAGAAGCAGACGGGAGGTTCAAGGCTGTTCTCGATATTGGTATTACCCACAATAAGACTCCGGAATCGAACAATAAGACTATGTTCCCAAAGGACGCGGGTACTTCGGGTAAAGAGCCGCAAACTCTGCTTGGACCATTCGAAGACCCAAAGGACTTTCTCGCCAATGACACACGCCTTTACAGGGATGGCGAGCCGCCTCTGGTCGGAAGTGCTGTTATTGAACGATTAAATAAGGAAAACCGTCACCTCGAAGATTTTGGAGGCCGCTGCGAACCGGCATTCGCCAACCTACGGTATTGTTACGGGATCGTTTCAATATCCCGCGATAAAACCGCCCCGGTGCGGGGAAATTATCTACAGATTCACAAATTTCGGTCCGGTAAATGGGAGATTGTAATCGACCTGTTCTCGGCTCTCCCGGTTGCTCCTACTGAAGCAGATAATCCGGTAAGGCTGGTTACAGACAACGTTATTTCCTCAAACGGGCTTCCCAAAATCCGAATAAGAGTCGATAAGGATTTTGAGTATCTTGGCCGCTTTGATTTTCAGATTAGAGACGTTGCGGCAGGCGAACGATTTGTGTTTGTTGACGCCACGAATAAGAAGGTAAATCGCCTTTTTATCGCCCAATTCGAAAGATTTCTGCCGCATATTGACGACCATTATCGTTATAGTTTCGAAAACGCACTGTCATTTGGTGTACATAAATTTCGTCAGAATAATTACGCATACAGCAATCTTGAGGCCCGCCAGACTAATCCCAACGGCGAAGGTGTGCTTACCGAAGATTTTCTAAAGCGGAAGGGATTCGAACTGGAAGATGAACTGATGATGTCCAGATTTATCACGGTTCCGCGTGAGAACAGGAAACACGAACTGATCTTGTATTATCTTGAGAATGTAAGTTCCTCAAAACACAGGCTTTCTGAGTTTTACGAAGACGACCAAGCTACCGAAATCTGGAAGGCTGTTGGAAAGGGGCTGAAAGAACGGTCGCTTTCGGCGTTCGAGATCAGGTAGACCTTTCGGAACAACTTAAAACGGAAATGGAGAACTTCAGTCAATTTACAGCTAGCGTTCTCCATTCCGTTCAGATTACTTATTCCTTTTTCATCTTCATCTCATAGCTTTTGTAGATCGTCTCGATCCAGCGTTCCTCATTTATGAATGAGCCTTCCGGCGACCATGACTTGTACTTTTCGGGGAGGCCCGCCTTTTTTACATCATCGTAACTCTTGCCCGCTTTCATGTGACCGCGAACGGTGAGCGTCGTTTCAACAAGCATCTCGTGGTACTTACGCAAGTCATCGATGGTCGAGACCGGGCCGTGACCCGGAATCAATTTGGCATCGGCAGGAATCATCTGGATCAGCTTGCCGATGTTCATCGTGAGACCCTGCACGCTGCCCCCCGAATTGAGGTCGACAAAGGGGAATCTTCCGGCAAAGAAGTCGTCACCGAGATGGACGACATTGGAAGCCGTAAAAAAGATCACGGTGTCGCCATCTGTATGGCCTTTCGGAAAGTGGACCGCTTTAATGCGTTCGCCGTTCATATGGATCGAAAGACCGTCGTAATAAGTGATCGACGGGAGCCCCGCTTTTGCCATCGGCTCCTGCGGATTTCCCTGCCGGTCGACCTTGCTCATCAACCGTTCGAGTACATTCTGGTGAGCGATGATCATCGCGTCCGCGCCAAACAGGACATTTCCGCCGGTGTGATCGCCATGAAAGTGCGTATTGAAAACGAATCGCGGTTTGTCGCTGCCGAGTTTCGCAAGTTCTGCCTTTATTTGTGGAACAAAACGGGCGAACTGTGTGTCGATCGTCAAAAGCCCGTCGGCGCCGTAAGACACACCGATATTCCCACCGGAACCGAAAAGGACGTGGACACTTCCTGCAACCTTTTCCAACTTAAAATTCTGTTGTACCGGATGAGTGTCCGGGATCAATGACGTGTGCCCCGCGGTAAATCCCGAAGACAAAACTATTACTGCCGCTGCAAAAATCAATCTGCGCATGTTGCTCTCCTTGCTAATGGTTTGTAATGAAAAATTGTAGCACAAAGGCCGGTATCGGGATTAGACACGCAGAAACATTGACGCCCAATCGCAACAGTCCAATGTTCTGCCTATGTGCTTAAAACCTCTTGGGTGATCAAATAAACCGCCCGCCGCCGATCTGGTAGGTGCCTGTGAGGAATGGATTCGTCTTTTTTTCGTGTCCGATCGTGGTCTCGGGGCCGTGCCCGGAATAGACGGTAAAGTCGTCACCCAGCGGGAGAATGTTGTTCTGAATCGATTCCAAAAGCTGATCGTGGGAACCGCCCGGGAGATCGGTTCTTCCTATCGAGCCCTGAAACAAGCAGTCTCCGACAAAAACCTTCTCATGCGATCCTTCGGCGAAAACAACATGACCGCGCGTGTGTCCGGGGCAATGGAGTATCTTGAAGCTGAGCTCACCTACCGGATAAATCTCGCCATGATTCCAGTTTCGCGTGATTTTCGGGGGATTCTCAAAAACTAATCCAAGAGCCTTTAACTGTGACTTGGGGATTCCCATGGCGAGCGGCTGCATCGGGATGCTGTAATAAAGCTGTTCGTCGTCTTTATGAAGGATGATTTCAGCGTCGGGAAACGCCCGGTGAAGATCAATCGTCCCGCCGGCATGATCAAGATGCCCATGGGTCAGGGTGACCGCCTGTAACCGGTACCCATTGTGATTGATAAAATCGACGATTGCGTCGCATCTTTCGCCCGGATCGATGCAAATCGCGATTCCTGTTTTCTCGCAGACGACAACCCGCGTGTTCTGTTGGAATGGGGTAATTGTAAAGGTCTTGATAAGCATCCTGTATCCGGTTCAAATCCGATCGATCCAACCAGGAGATATCAGGATAGCGAGATACGTTGCGATTCCGAAGCCGGGAATCATCGCTAGAAGCGCTCGAACTGGTCGTCTTCTTCTTCTTCAGATCCCTCTTGATTGCCTTCTTCAACGATCACTTCAGCCTGAACCCCCCGTTCGAGCAATTCTTCGTCGATCGGTGAGGTGTCTTCTTCTGCATCGGATTGCCCGTCTTCATCAAAGTTGCCCTGACTGAACGATTCGAATTCAAATTCCGATTCTGCAGCGAGATCGGCATCCCGATCATCTTCTTCGTTCTGAGGATCCTGGATCTCAGACATCTCATCATCCACATCGTACTCAGACGAGCTGTCCGCGACTGGCGCACCGGGATCCTGATCTTCTATTTCGGCGTCTCCCGGACCCAGCGATTCTGAGTCCATTTCGTCAGTTACTTCGGTCGTTTCTGCCAATTCCTCGGGGTCCGCGTCTTCAAAGGAAAGATCGAGCTCCTTTACCGGAAAGAGCCTCGAAAACTCGAGGTGAATTGTGGTTCTGTCGCCCTCGCGTGTTTGACGGTTGCGAACGACGGCCAGCGACTGCCATCCATTCAATTCGCACTTAAAACTGACCGGGTCGCCGGTTTCCACCTCAAGGCTTGAGTAGACCGATGCTCCGCCGGCGCTTATATTCTCTGTCACGGCGTCATGATCGACTTCCGATTCCTCGTTTTCGTCATCGATCTTCGCGAGCCGCACTCCGAGAGCGCTTGGAAACCGGTGATATGCGCGCGAAACGAACGGCGCCTTTGTTTCGCCGACGTTCCAGAAGCCGTCGTCATCCATTCCCACAATTCGATATGTCTTCAGCGGATCTTTGAGATAGGACTGCGGAGCAAACTTTCCGATGAATGCGATGCCTATCTGGTAGTCATTTTCATCGGTCAAAGCACTGCAGTGCTGGACGAGTCCCCAAACCCGGTAAAGCTTTTTATTGTGATCGTAACACCGGAACTCACGGGGCATCTTAAAGATCATCGAGAGAATTCGGCCAACGCTGCATTCGCGAGAAAGATTAAAACTGGCCCCAAGCCGCGAAACAGTGACAATCCGGGTCTCCTCGTTCCAAAACTCGGCAGCACTTTCCCGGCCTTTTACAACTGCATCGAGCGACACTTCATCCCGCCGTGAGGAACGGCGCTCTATATCGGAATTTTCCACGTAGAAACCCCCCTTTGATAAGTACGAGGATAAATGGCGTGAACCACGCGGACCCGGTTCGCATTATAAGGTATTTTTATTAAACAATAAATCGCGGTCAACAGTGATGAAAACGGCTCGACGTACTGCCGCACAATTGCAATGGCCGACGGAACTGACCAATGCACTTAGCCGTCACGAGTATCCGGATCAACAGAAAACGCACGAAGGTAAGGAGTTTCATCAAAGCTCTCCGACTTTCTGTCTTTTAAGACAAACGCAATCGCCTTACGGTACAAATCGGCTGTCGGGGTTCCGGGAAAACAGGGGGTCTCGACTTCACTCAGGCTCAGGTAACTGTGAAGGACGCTAAGGAGCATCCACAAAAGAATTTCCTCGTCAGTGCCGATCGGATTGTGCTTTATTATCGTGTCGCGATCCCGTTCGATATCGCGGCAGATCTTGGAGAATTCACTTTCGGTAATTTTTGCCATTTTGTCAGGACATTTTGTCAGACCATGTCCAATTGCATCGTCGTGATCGGGATTTATTGGGAGACTCCATCTAATCGGATTATATATTCCATAAACAGCCGGGCTGAGGAAGTCGATTCGTTCCAACAGGTTATAGACCGTAAAACGGCGATCGGTTATCGGCAATCATAGAATTCGCAGCGATTCTCGAACCGCGGCAAGCAAATTGCCTGTTTAACGGAGTTAAGAATTCAAAAACGGAGGACGGATTATGGATAGGCCCGCTAATGGTGTACAAAAAACAGAGATGCATACAGGTGTTTTCGGTAGAAAAGCGGGCCTGTGGGCACGCGTTTTCGCGTGCAAACACCGGATGAGCCGCCCCGTGACCACCGGCGAGGTCACTTATAAATACTGTGCCTCCTGCGGAATTCGCAGGGAGTACGACCCGATCACATTCGAATCCGGTCCCGACTACTATTACCCGGCAATCGACGAAAAACTGCATCATGTGTGAATTCGACGTATAGCCTGAATCCACGAACGTCCCCGCGAGACCGCCCTTCTTCTATACGAACTCATAAAGATGCCTGCAAATTCCGCGGCCCCGGGCCGTAGGAACTACGTAGACGCTGGTAATCCACCAAACACCAGGCATTTCTCCAGTCGCTCCATTCATAAACTATCAGAAATCCTCCGGCGATCCCGCCCTGTGCGTCTTCCGCAACGATATAAAACCCCGGCGTCGTCCTCAAAAACGGCAGCGGCGCCTTTTCGAAGTGAATCCGGGCCCAGTTTCTCGTCCTCCGCTCCAAGAGCCGTCGACAGGTTAAACTCGACCGGCGAATTGAGATCTTTTTTCACCGCCGCAGGTAAATTGACGCCCGTGTCCATATCCCACCTTGACGATTGCCGCCGCCGCAACTACGCTACAATGTTTGTCTTCCGGACAACGGATTTACTTATGAAACTTCGAATACTCTATCACGGGAATTGCTTCGACGGCGTGTCGTCCGCGGCAATATTTACCAAGTTCTACCGCGCCAGGTTCGACGCCGATGCGGAGGTCTCCTACACCCCGACGATGCATCGTGCGGGTAACGCTTTTGACAAGGATCAGTTCGACGGCGACGAGAACGCGATCGTCGATTTTAAGTATTGCGCCGACGATAGGCTGACGTGGTGGTTCGATCATCATCAGTCCGCGTTCCTAAGCGAAGAGGACGAGGCACACTTTAGGGCGGACGAATCGGGGAAGAAGTTTCTCGACACGACCAGTAAATCATGTGCTGAGTTTATAGCCCGGATTGCAAGAGAGCGGTTTGGATTCGCAGATGAGTCGCTCGATGAACTGATCCAATGGGCGCACATTATCGACGGGGCTCTGTACGAATCACCTGCGCAATGTGTCGAATTGCGTTCATCCGCGCTCAAACTGATGCAGGTCATTGAAGGCGAAAGCGACCCCACGTTTGTGGAAAAGATCATCATAGATCTGACCTCAAAATCGCTCGACGAAGTTCTGGAAAGCGACGAGATTCAGGCCAAACTAAAACCAATACTCGAAAGACACGAAGCCACTGTAAAACTGATCCGGCGCAAGGCGGTTTATTCCCGCGGTGTTGTAAGTTTCGACCTTACGGAAGACGGTATCGACGGCTATAACAAGTTCATTCCCTATTATTTCTATCCAGAAACGACCTACAACGTCGCTCTTACCCAAAGCAAGCACCGGACCAAGATCTCTGTCGGTTCAAACCCCTGGTCGCCCCGTCCGCGGCTGCACAACATAGCGGAGATCTGCGAACGCTACGGCGGAGGCGGACACGCCGTGGTTGGAGCTGTTTCCCTGAAACCCGACGCCCTCGAAGAGGGAATGCGGTATATGAAAGAGATCATCGAGATACTTCAGTTTGAGGAAGACTAGCCTTCTGGCTCAAGGTTCAAGTTTCAAAGTTCAAGGTTCAAAGTTCAATGTTCAAAGTTCCGAGGTAGGATCTCCTTAACCGTCGCGTGAGCGACCGGATGACTTTAGCCGTGGGTAAGCCGCTTCGGCGCAGCCCACGGGAACGAACGAGCAATATGTTTTTCGTCGCGTCAGCGACGACGGATGTCACAATCGGGAGGCGAGTGGTTCGGTGTTGCGCTTTCAGGCGTGATCTTTCGGAGCGGCGCAACAAAGCAGTAACCGTCGCGCGAGCGACCGGGGGTCCGCTAGCCGTGGGTAAGCCGCTTCGGCGCAGCCCACGGGAACGAACGAGCCATATGTTTTCCGTCGCGTCAGCGACGACGGATGTCAAAGGTCGGGAGGCGAGTGGTTCGGTGTTGCGCCTTCAGGCGTGATCTCTCGGAGGGGCGCAACAAAGCAATATCGAATGGACCGCCAAGGACTCACAATGAATTCAATTAGCGGGATTTCACTTGTTTCGTTCCATCTTCAAACCCATCAACGATCCCTGATAAATGATAAATGGCCCCGATCTCAGTCGGAAAAACCTGCCGTAAGCCGTTCGACATAAACAGCGCCGCTGTTGTCGAGACGGCTTTCGTATATCGACACGTGGTTCGCGTTTACTATTACAGGTTCAAACGATGCGGCCAGATGTGCGTCGGCAAGTCTTTGCGAATTGGCGGGTTGACGGAGACGTGCGATTGTCAGGTGGGGTCGAAAATGCCGTTTTTCTCTTGGGATTTGTAAGCTCTCAAGTCTTTGGTCGATAGCGGTTTTGAGTCTATTCAGATGTCCGTCTTCATCATGTACCCCGACCCACAAAACCGAGGGGCGCTTTTTGTTCGGAAACACCCCCGGTTCGGCAATGGCGAATTGAAATTGTGTGAAACTCCTCGCTGTCTCACTAACCGCATCCTCGATAGCTCTCAGCTCTGATTGACCGGTATCACCGAGAAACTTTAATGTGAGATGAAGATTCGGAATCTTAACCCACGTCACGCGCGTGTTTTCCTGCCTTCCTTTTAGTTCTGAGACATGCCGGCGCACGCCTTCCCGGACGCGGTCATTAACATTAATGGCGATAAATACTCGATGCATATTGAGGGCAATCAGTCACGTCGGCTGCAGCGAGCGGCGACTGTCGAAACGGAGCATTATTCAATCGTCGCTGACGCGACGAAACATTCCTTTTCCTCGAGGTCCGTGGCCTGAAGGCCACGGCTAAAAGACCTGCTGCCGCTACACGGCGGTAAGCCCCGAACTCATCGTATCAGATAGCGCGTGAAGTTTTTTGGTGTCATAAATCGGGGATTGTCGGTGTATCTCGAATAAGAGGACAGAATTTTGGAGTCAGAAGTCAGTTCGGCGTTTGGAGTCAGAATTCAGGGTTCAGAGTCACGACTTTAGGCGTGAAAATTTTCAGCGGCAATATTTTTTGAGATCATTAATAATTACAGGAGAAAGAAATGAAAGATTCGATGGTGCGTGTGTTGTTTGTTGTGATGTTAGTGGGTCTTATCGGTTCATCTGCGAACGCGAGTGATTGGTGCGGAAAAAACAACTACGGTGACGGGGACAAGACCTCGGCAGTTGATACCCGGACATTTACATTGGCGGCTACGGGGCGGCTGGAGGTAGATGGCCGTACGAATGGCGGAATTAAGGTGACGGGTGCAGACCGGAACGACGTGCTCGTTGAAGCCTGCGTGAGGGCGTGGGCCGATTCGCAGTCGGAAGCCGACAATCTGGTCAAAACGACAAGGATCGAGACGAGCGGTGTCATCAAAGCCGTTAACGATTCGGACAATAATCATTCATCTGTTTCCTACAGGATATCGGTTCCGCGCAATACCGATCTGGTACTGAACGCGAAAAACGGCGGCGTAAAGGTTGATGGAGTAAACGGTTCCATGGATCTGAGCACCGTCAACGGCGGGATCAAACTGAGCAATGTTGCCGGAGATATCAAGGGCCGCACAACAAACGGCGGAGTCAGCGTTGGTCTCGGCGGAAACGCATGGACGGGCAACGGTCTGGATGTCGAGACCGTCAATGGCGGCATAAAAATAAGTATACCTTCAAATTTCGCCGCAAACGTCGAGGCGGGAACCGTGAACGGCGGATTCAAGAGCGACTTTCCGGAACTTCAACTGCCAAAGAAAGAAGCAAAGGATCGAAGCTGGTCGCGGAACAAACGTGTCAATGCCGCGATAAACGGCGGCGGCGCGACGATCCGTGCGGTAACGACAAACGGCGGCGTGAAAATAATGTCGTCCGGCGGGACGCCTTAGAGTTAGCAGAGTTGGCAAAGTTGGCAAAGTTTCCTTAACAGCCGCGTAGCGGCATATGGTCCGCTAGCCGCGGCCTTCAGGCCACGGACCGAATAGCATCAAAAACGTTTTCGTCGCGTCAGCGACGATTGAAAAAAGCACCGATGGCAAAAGCAAGCAGAAGTCACCGCCATCGGCTACCGCCGACGGTTCTGATGCGGCAAGTTCGAACAACAGCCGCGTAGCGGCATATGGTCCGCTAGCCGCGGCCTTCAGGCCACGGTCCCTGAAACGGAAACGTCTCGTCGCGTCAGCGACGATCGAAAAATGCACCGCTCGCTACCGCAAGTAGTAGAGATTGCCATCGGCTACCGCCGACGGTTCTGATGCGGGGAGTTCCGGCAGTTAACTCAGTCAACTCGGCCAACCTTAAAGGTTCTCCATCCAGAATTCGGCCATTTTGGTATAAAGGTGATATGTCTGCCAGGGGTTGCTGATGCCGTGACGCTGCGTCGGATAGACCTCGAAATCTAGCTGGACTCCCGCCCGCTGCGCCGCAAAGGCGAACATCGTCGCGTTTTGCATATGGACGTTATTGTCCATCGCGCCGTGCACCAGGAGCAGCTCGCCGTGCAGGTCTTTTGCCTTGGAATTGAGGTCCGTCATCGCGTAGCCCTCTGGGTTGTTTTGCGGCGTAAGCATATAGCGTTCGGTGTAGATCGAATCATACAGGCGATAATCGGAAACCGGTGCTACCGAAATGCCGGCCTTGTAAAACTTGCTGTGTGTCATCGCGAACAGCGTCATATAACCGCCGTAGCTCCAGCCCCATACTCCGATCCGGTCTTTGTCGACAAAGGGCATCGTATGTAGCCACTTAACGCTGTCTGCCATATCGAGCTGCTCAGTTACACCGAGCTTCTTGTAAGCCGTCCAGGTTTCCTTTTCGCCCTTGCCGCCGCTCGCCGCGCGCGGGTCGCAGACAAAAATTATGTAGCCTTTTTGCGCGAGCATCTGATGGAAGATGTAACGCGAACCACCCCAGGAGTTTCGCACCTGCGGAGCGTGCGGACCGCCGTAGACAAAGGTAATCACCGGGTATTTTTTCTCACTGTCGAAGTTTGGAGGCTTGATCATGTATGCGTCCATCTCAAACCCATCCCGGTTCTTGACCGACATGAACTCCGGCGTGCTCAGTTCGTACTTATCCAAAAGTTCAACCTTGTTTTCGTTGATCACTTTTTCGACGCTGCCGTCGGCCCGGTGGAGCCGCGTTTGCAGAGGGGTGTTGATGTCGCTCCAGAAATCGACAAAATGCGTGAATGTCGAATTAAAACTCGGGCGATGAGCTCCCGCGGTTTTGGTGAGGCGTTCAATCCCCGATCCATCTGTCTTAATTCGATAGGCGTCTCCGCCGTTCGGCTGATCCTTTGTGGCTGAGAAATACACCCAGCCGTTTTCCTGATCGACGCCGTAGAAGCTCTGCACTTCCCAGTTGCCTTTTGTGATCTGACGAATCAGTTTGCCGTTCGCATCGTAATGATAAAGATGCTTCCAGCCGTCGCGCGGGCTCGTCCAGACAAACGAACCGTCTTTTAACCAATACGGGTTTCCGGGTGAGTCGATCCACGCCGGGGTCCTGTCCTGGAAGAGAGTCTTTGTAGATTTGCCGTCGCGGGAAACGGCGTTCATGTCAAGAAACGTTTGTTCGCGATTCTGTCCTTGATAGATTATCCATTTTGAGTCCGGCGACCAGTCGACCCTCGAAACCAAAAAGTCCTTTGGGGGGTATTTGGAGGTATCGACGAATCGTATCGATTTGCTGCCGATCTGAATCACGCCTAGTTTGACGATCGGGTTTGGATCGCCGGCCTGGGGATAATTGGTGTCTTCGATGCGTTGGTCGATTTCCGTGTCGTCGGCGAGAATAAAATTGGGAATCATCGAGTCGTCGGTTTTCAAAAATACCATCGACTTCGAATCCGGGGACCACCAATAGCCGCGATTTTGGCCGCGCCCGTAAAGTTCCTCTTCATAAACCCAGGCGAGATATCCATTTAAAGTGTTCTTTGCGCCGTCGTTCGTGTATCTGGTTTCTTTTCCGGTGGCGACCTCGACGACATATATGTCATTGCCGCGGATAAAGCTGACCATGCTCCCGTCCGGCGAAAAGTCGGCTTCAAGTTCTTCGCCGTTTCCGTTTGTCAGACGTTTGGCGGTTTTTGAACTGACGTGATAGACAAAGAGATCGCCATCGGCTGAGAGCAGATAGGAACTCGTTCGATCATTTTGTCCGATTGTCACGCGCGAGGCGTCTTGTGCGAGTTTGGCGTCGAGGCCTGCTTTCACAAGCGCGGCCGCGACTTCGGCCGAATCGTAAAATACGGTCTCGGTCCCGTTCAGTGCATTTACGTTGATCAGCTTCAGCGTACCTTCTTCTACCCGCGGCTGGACAAATGACGTACCGTCATCCGACCAGCGCACAAACGTCGGGCTTCCGCTAAAAGCGAGCCTTTTACCAGGGTGATAGATCTTGTCTACCGTCAGCTCTTCATGGGCGAGGGCAAGACCGGAAAACACAAACGCAAACACAAAAAGCCAGATTAATTTTTTCATGGATATCTCTCTAAAAATTGGAATATGGGGATTATAGCGTGAAGCACGTTCAAAGTTCCAAGTTCAACGTTCAAAGTCTGTTTTTTCGGTCGTTGTACAAGAGGAAAAGTTTCTTGTTTCGACTGCGCTGAAAGACAAACTTTGAACTTGGAACTTTGAACCTTGAACCGCGCTTTTGCGCCTCGCGTTACGCCTTCGGGTGCGCCTTGTCGTATACCTCGATCAACTTCTCCATCGAAACCTGGGTATAGATCTGCGTTGTCGAAAGTCTTGCGTGTCCAAGCAGTTCCTGTATATCGCGCAAATCCGCTCCGGAGTCGAGAAGATGCGTCGCAAAGGAATGCCTGAGACTGTGGGGAGAGATATTCTTGATATCCGAGCACTGCTTGATGTATTTGTCGACCATCCTGCCGACGCTGCGGGTCGAGATTCGCGTCCCCTTGTAATTCAGGAAAACCGCCTTTTCGTCGCGTTCGAGCGGCGGACAATTGTTTAGAAACTCCGGCCGCGCCTCATTGAGATAATGCATAAGAGATTGAAGCGCCGGTTCGCCAAAAGGCAGAATTCGCTCCTTTTTTCGTTTACCCAACACCCTGACGAGTTTTTCCTTGAAATCGATATCCCCGATATCGATATTGACCAGTTCCGAAACCCTTATTCCGGTCGCGTACAAGAACTCCAGGATCGCACGGTCCCGCATGCCGAGATGCGTGTTTGAGTCCGGGCACTCTATGAACCTGACCGCATCCTCGGTCGAAAGGTGTGTCGGAAGTTTGCGTTCTATCCGCGGCGTCGAAACGAGTTTTGCGGGATTGACCTCGAGAACTCCCTCGCGGACAAGGAACTGAAAAAAGGTGCGCAAGGAGGCCAGTTTGCGGGCGATTGAAGTTTTCTTCTTATTTGCCGAATGAAGTTCGCTCAACCATTCGCGGATCGTTATGTGATCGATGTCTTTGACAGGAATCTTCTTGAAGGTGCCGTCTTTTTGCGGCGGAGCGAGAAATGAATGGAACTGCCCGAGATCGCTCAGGTAATTTCGAAGCGTATGGCGGCTGACGTTTCTTTCGTATCGAAGGTGCTGGAAAAATTGTTCGAGCTGTTCGTCGAGCATGGAATCGATTGATGATTTTGATGATTGATGATTGAAGATTAGAGATTAAGAATCCTTCTCGCGCATCAAATTGTAACTACGCAAAAAGTCCAGTTCTTAATCATCAATCCTCAATTCTCAATCGAAAAGGGTTATCCCCGTTTCTTATTAGGCCGCTCTTTGTGTGCGAGTGTAATTCTTGCCGAATTGACGGGCGGAGTGAAGGGCGTGTCAGCACGCAGGTTGGCCGCCTTTTTCGAAACATCCA
>JAOTWT010000185.1 GCA_029862725.1 Acidobacteriota bacterium
ATAAGCATTAGGTCGTTCTTGCGGATTCTCCCCTGCGACTCCACATAATGAAGTGTGGTCGCGTTCGGCCCGCAACCTACTATCGACGGATAGCCCCAAAAATCGGCGTTCCGGCGCCTGAAAGTGTATTCGACCTCGGCCTGAACCTCGTATTCCCATTGCGCTCTTCCGATCATTCCCATCGAGCGCATCAACGCTTCCGAGGTGATGTCGATCGAATGCTGCATGATCTCGATCTCATAGGGCGATTTAACAAGGCGCAGGCGGGCAAAAATCGGCAGGGCGTTCCGGACCCGCGAATCGGGCAGCTTGTCGCCGAATTCATAAGCGGCCGGGTATTCCCTTTTATCGCCCTGGAGCAGGTAGACTTTGGGTGTGCCTGAAACGAGACCGTCCAGGAAGCCATCCCTCTGGTTTGCGTCGACTATTTTCTGAATTCCCGAAATGCCGATGGCGTCCTGATCCGAATACATACGCCCGTTCCAGGTTTCGAACCGCGGATTCCTTTTGGGCAGAAACAAGGTTTCCGAGACCTCGCCGCCTTTCTTTGAGATAACGAGGGTCAAACCGTTTTGCCGCAACCCAGTCAAATAAAACAGGTTGTTCTCCTGACGGTAAACATAATCGACATCATTTGCATAGAGCTTCGAAGGAGCGCTGAAAAGGACGAGAACACCGTTGTCTTCCAACGCATCTGCCACCCGTCTACGCCGCGCAGCCAGTTCCTCGTGGCGCCTGGCCGATGTAAAAACCGGGGCCGCGGGTGCCGTCTTTATATATTTGTTCCCTGCACGGCTATCGGCGTTCGTTCCCGCGAATGAACCCGCCGAAAAGAGGAATACAGAAACCAGTACCATGCTCAACAGTTTGGTTTTTTTCATTCTTTTTTTCGTTCCTTCCGTAAGCGCTAAAAGACCTTTATTGTGATATCTTTTGAGGCCTGGTTGCCATAAATATCCGCCGCAAATACACGCAACACGATCGCTTCTTTATTTTCAGGCAGTTTTACAAAACCCTCGCGGGCCCCGCCGCCGTTCACCCTGTTCGAGACTATATATCGGAAAACGGTTGTACCGGTAGCCCCCGAACTGCTTCCGGGAGCGTAGACCAATCCCACGAACTCATTCGACGGCGGCCGGTCAAATTCGACGGTCCACCTCGGTTTTTCGTAGCCAGCCAGCGGGCTTCCGCCCTCGTCGAGAAGTTGATATCCTAGTTTGTAAAGGCCCAGCCTACGCCGCGCTTGATTGCCATCCATCCGGTCATACGCTTCAATTACGATTCTTACCCTTTCACCCGATTTAATACGAGCCTTCCGGTCAGCGGTTTCAATCCGGCCCCATTCCTCGTCGTAGAGATCGAGGGATTCGATAACAGGATCGATCGAGTCCGCTGCCCCCGGGAAACGTACGGCGGCAAGCGCATTCATCTCCGCACCCGAAGGGCCCGCAATCAAGTGGACATGATTCATTGTATTGAGTGTGCCGAGGGCATCGCCGGCTCTGAAAAATGCTCCCCTTGGTATCCGCAGGCCCCGTATCCGGTTCCCTCCATCGGTTCGAAACTGAAACCGCGGGTCGTTGAACGTCTTTTGCCCGGAGTCTCGTCCAAGCCTGATATGAACATAGCCGAGATCGGGAAACCTGACGTTCTCCCTGGTCGTTCCGAACTCGGCGACTGCGAGAGGCCGCAGTATCTTCTCATCGCGGACGGCCCGTGCGGTTTCTCCATAGCCCCCGACAATATCGAGACCGTTGTGAAACCACGCGGTGTCACCCCGTTTCTCAATCTCGCCCCTGATCTCACCCAACGTGCCGGCGATCTCCCGTTTGCGGGATGGCGGCGTGTAAGGCCAACGGCCCGGAGCCGTTTTCTTGAACGCGGCGGGTGCTTGGCGTCTGGCTGCGAAGTTCTCCGAGGTAAGGATTTGACCGGTCGCAATTCCGGTAATTATCCGGACGAGGCCGTTTTCGGAATCGGCGACAAAAACATCGCCGTTCGGCTTCAGTGCCAGCCCGCTTGGTCGGTTGAACCTGGCCGCTCTTATCGCTCCGTCACGAAATCCGCGCGATTTTCCCGCAACGGTTTCCACGAATGCTATAAACCGCCGCCCGATCGCGCGAATTCCATCCGCGTCGGCAACATAGACCGTACCGCCGGCATCGACTGCGATATCAATGGGCATCGAAAACTGCGCACCGGCAAGCAACCCGTCCGGCCGACCCGCATTTCCGCCGCCTGCCAAGGTCGCGGTTTTCCCATCTGCCGCCACGATCCTGACCCTGCCGTTACCGGTATCGGCTACCAGGAGGTGTTCGCCCAACGTGGCCAAACCGGTCGGAGTGTTGAATTTTGCATCGGAACCTGTGGCGGAGTCTTGAAACCCGGTTTTGCTCCCGGCGAGTGTCCGCACATCGCCGTCCTTTATGACGCGCAATTTGTCGTTGTAAGTATCTGATACGTAGAGAGTTCCGTCCGACCAAGCAATGCCGATCGGGGCATTGAACAACGAACTCGCGGCCGGGCCGTCCTTAAACCCACTCCGCCCTTTAACACCCGCGAATACGGTTACGGCGCCGTCCGGCGCGATTTTCTTGATCGTGTGATCGCCCGAATCAGCGACATAGAGCTCCCCTTCAGCGCCCTCGGCGATGTGCGAAGGCGTATCGAGGCCGGTCGCGAATTCCTCGAGTGCTCCGGAGGCGTCCAATCGCCACACTGTGCCGCTCTTACCGTCTGAAATAAACAAGTCGTCGCCGCGAAAAGCAAGTCCGAATGGTTCCCCGATCCGGGTGTCACCCGGGAGCGCAGTCCGGACCTCGGAAAGAGGCGCCCGCGGCTCCGAAAAGATTCCGCATCCCGCAGACATCGTCAATAGAATGCCTGATGCGGCGATAGTTGAACGCTTTGTTGCGAGGTATAAGGTCTTGAACATGTTACGGAGATTCGCTAAATTCCATGAGTGAAAGGCAATTAGAAACAATATTTGGTATTATTAGGCTTCCCCCGAAAGTTAACAAATCAGGAGCAAATTTATGTTTTCATTAGAAGATCTTTTAGGGCGCGAGACCGGCGGCCAGGCCGTTGGGCAAATTAGCGCAAATCTGGGCGCGGATCCGGGGACAGTCAATTCAGCCATTCAGATGGCCCTTCCGGTTATTTTATCCGGTTTAGCGAATAATGCGCAGTCACCGTCGGGAGCACAGAGTCTCGATCAGGCGCTGGCAACCGACCACGATGGCGGTTTGCTTAACAACCTTACCGATTTCCTTACCGGGGGCGTGCCGTCTCCGCAGCAGGCAACCCGGCAGACTGACGGAACCGGTATTCTGGGCCATATTCTCGGTACCAATCAGGGCACTGCGGCGCAGGAGATCAGCCGAAAGACCGGTCTTAATATCGGCCAGGTGGCTAACCTCCTGATCACCCTCGCACCGATCGTAATGGCGTATCTCGGAAAGCAAAAACAGGAAAAGAATCTCGACGCCGGCGGCATCAGCGACCTGCTGACCGGGCAGCGCCAGGAAATGCAATCGAGTGGGAATCCGATGATCGATATGGCGTCCAGGATGCTGGATTCCGACGGTGACGGCAGTGCTCTCGACGATCTTGCGTCGATGGCGGCCGGATATTTTATGAAGTAAATGAATAGAGGCGGGCCTGTGTTTGAAGATTCTCCGACAGAGAAGATGGTTAAATAGAATGTCGTGCTATTAGGCAAAATCATTTGCCTCCCGTCGTCTTCGAATTGTGAACATCGCATTTGAAACTGACTTTTCAACAAGGAGTAATTTGATGAATCGATTCAGAAAACCAATTTTTGTATTGTTGTCGGTCGCCGTCTTGTTTGCCGTAACGGTTTCGGCACAGGAGGCCACCGATGTCGATGAGGGCGATCCGGGATCCAAGGTGATTCGCGTAGGCGTGTTGCTGCCAAAAGTCGATCTCAAAGACGCGCAGGGCGAGGTCTCGCCGGAGGAAGCGCTCCGTAGCAGCTACGCCTCGCTTTTGAACTCGGATGCCTTCGAACTGGTCGCTTTGGAATCGAAGCTGACAACGCTCGCGCTGGAAGAAGCGGAGGGGCTGGAGTGCGATTACATTTTGAAGCTCAGTCTGGTTCAGGTCTCAAAAAAATCGGGCGGCGGAATTTTTGGCCGCGTATTGCGGGACACCGGGAAACGGGCAACATACGAGGCTTCGACCAAAGTGCCTTACGGCGGCGGCACTGGTGAGCGGATCGCTCGTACGACTGCCCGCTCCGCGATCATCAACACCGGTTATACGATGTCCAATATGACCGTTGAAATAAAAAAGAACGACAAGTTTACGCTCAACTATGGGCTGACCACTTCGAAGGGCAAAAACGTTGCCGACAAGGAGTTTGAAGCGAAGGCCAAGCAAAACAATGATGACTCGGTGCTGATGTCGCTCATCGAAGAATCGGCTAACGACATCGCCACAGTATTGCTTGCCAACCGTGCCCAGTAACGCTAGACACAAGGTTTCGATTTGGCCGGTCGCGTATAGCGGCCGGTTTTTCGTTTAAATTGGTTGTTCGGATGCCAATCACTGGTTTACAATCTTGTTTTTGCACAAGGAATTAACTTTATGATTCGAAGCAGCTTTGCGTTCATAGTCCTTTCCCTTCTCTTATCGATAACTACGTTCGGCGCACGGCCTGTAGAAGGTGTCTACCGGCTCCCCGTCAGCAACGAATTCCCGAAAATTCCAGAGCGATTCGATGACGAGGTCAAGTCGCTCCCGACGGCGAGATTTGTTCGCAGCCGCGATTTCGACACGAAACACATCGCGCTCGACCTGAAGTTCAATTGGGATACGGAACAAACTTACGGCATCGAACATTTTACCTTCACGCCCTTGAAGCCGGATTTTGTAACATTGAACCTCGACGCGGGCAATATGGTCTTCAAAACCGTCAAGTTAAAAGACGGAGAGGACCTTGAGTATTCCTACAGCTCTGAAGATACGCGTCTGACGATCCAACTCGACCGGGCTTACCAGGTCGGTGAAGAGATTACTGTCGAGATAGTCTACGAAACGACCGGCAAAGCGGTTGAAAACACACTCGGTTTCGGCGGCGGCGGCGGGCTCAAGTTCGTCAAACCCGACGCCAACAATCCGAACGCGCCATACCAGGTTTGGTCACAGGGAGAATCCGAATACAACCGCTACTGGTTTCCGTCTTTCGACTACCCCAATGACTTCCGCACGACCGAGCTGAAAGCGACGGTCCGCAAGCCGCTGATGGTGATTTCAAACGGAGGCCTGGTCGAAACGAAGGACAACGGCGACGGCTTCCGTACATATCACTGGAAGATGGACACTCCTTACACCAACTACCTGACCTCGATCGTCGTCGGGGAATACACCGAGATCCGCGGAATGTACAAAGATACGCCGGTGTCCACATACGTGTATAAGGACTGGAAAACCGAGGGCGAGGTGACAGCGAAGCGTCTCCCGGCGATGGTCGCGTATTTTTCGAGGGTCCTGGATTTCGATTATCCCTATACGAAATACGCCCAGACGATCGCCAATCAGTTCAACGGCGGGATGGAAAATATTACCGCGACGACGCAGACCGACAACATGATCATCGACGACCGGACCGAATTGGACGCGGACGAGGACGGACTCCAGGCGCATGAACTTGCGCATCAATGGTTTGGGAATTATGTGACATGTCGGGACTGGAGCGATATCTGGCTTAACGAGGGCTTCGCGACTTATATGGAAGCGCTTTGGCAGCTCGAATCAAAGGGCAAGGACTATTTTCTTTACAATGAGGTGAGGGGAAACCAGAACGCCTACTATGGTGCCTGGCGTCAGGGCCAAAGGAGGCCGATCGTCACAAAGAACTACGCGAACCCGGATGCGGTCTTCGACACCTACGCATATCCGCGCGGGGGCGCCGTCCTGCACATGCTTCGCAAGCAGCTCGGCGATGCAAATTTTTTCCGCGCTTTGAATCATTATCTGAAAACAAACGCCAACGAGCCGGTTCAAACGGAGGACCTCAGGATCGCGATCGAAGAATCGACCGGCCAGTCGATGGACGCGTTTTTCGACCAGTGGTTATATAAGATGGGGCATCCAGTGTTTGAAGTTTCGCAGCAATTCGATACTACGACCGGGATTCTGAAATTGAATGTGAAGCAGACACAGAAGCGGGACCTGACTTCCCTCTATCCACAAACCGAGTATTTTCAAACGCCCGTGGATATCGAGATCGTTACAAAAAAAGGGGCGGAAATAAAAACGGTGTTTCTGGAAGCGAAAGAAGAAAACGTATTCGAGTTTGAGCTAGAGGAACTTCCGCTGCTGGTCGATTTTGACGACGAAGGCACCCTGATTAAGGAGATCAAATTTGAAAAGCCGGTCG
>JAOTWT010000186.1 GCA_029862725.1 Acidobacteriota bacterium
GAAATGGGTTGTGACCTATCTTCAGACGATACCGGGGATTGGTTCGGGTGTTTGGGAAGGTGAAAAGGAAGGCAAGAATATGGTCATGCGCCAAAAGAGAGGTGAAAACGAAAGCCGTCTTACCTTTTCAAATATCACCGAAAACAGCTTTGATTGGATCGGCGAAAATGTCGGAAAAAACGGAACGGCATCGGGCTGGAAAATCAGCTGCAAACGAAGGGAAAAATAACATTCACTGTCATTTCGAACTTTGATCGTACCTTCTTCCGAGTCAACATAAGCGATGCGTGAACGCTCCGGCGATATCCTCGCATTTCGCCATTTCCTTAATCTCCTTCATCCCTTCTAAAAATACCCGCCCACACTCTCACGTATCCCCGCCTTCTCGCCCTCGTGAGCACATTCCTGCTACAATTACGCCACACTTATTTTTCAGGGGAGCCCTCACGGGCTGAGAGTCCTTTTCGTTATAGGAGACCCTTTGAACCTGATTTGGGTAAACCCGGGTTGATAACTAGGGAAGTGAATTTCCGGGAACTTCGGCAAAAAGACATCGGTTAAGACCGCGATAAGCTCAGCAAGGGCTGCGTTTAGTGCGATTTAATCGAAGACTTGAGGCCATTGGTCATGGAAAACGGTTCAGAAGCGAATCGTCCGGTAAGATGGGTCCGCATGTATCGGTGGATACGGCTGGCGCCCTTTAAGCATCGTCCTAGTTGTCAATCCGGGTGAAACCGACGGAGGAAGAAAATGAAAGAAGAACAAACCAGCACAGAAGTTAAACTCCCAAAATCCAGAAAGATATACATCGAGACCAACGGCAGTTCGGTCAATCAAAACAAACACAACCTCAGAGTTCCATTTCGGGAGATCGAACTGACCCCGACCCGTAATCACGAGGACAAGCTCGAGGAAAACCCCGCGGTGCGCGTTTATGACACCAGCGGTATCTGGACCGACCCGGATGAAAAATGCGAGGTGACCGATGGCCTGCCGGCCTTGAGAAGAGAATGGATCGTTGCCCGCGGCGATGTCGAAGAATATGAAGGACGCGAGGTGCAGCCGCAGGATAACGGCTACTTGACCGTCGGTGCAGAAGGGATCGCTAAAGAAAAAGAAGAAGGCAGACTCGAAGAATTTCCCGCTCTCAAGCGACCACCATTACGGGCAAAACCCGGACACAACGTGACCCAGATGCACTACGCCAAAAAGGGCATCATCACCCCGGAAATGGAGTTTGTCGCGATCCGGGAGAACCTGGGCCGGCAGGCCGCTTTCGACGCGATCACAAAGGATCTCCGCGACGACCGCTCGTCGCTTCACCACCAACACAAAGGCGAAAGCTTCGGCGCCGCGATTCCCGAGTTTGTCACACCCGAGTTCGTGCGCGACGAGGTTGCCCGCGGGCGCGCGATCATCCCAAACAATGTCAACCATCCCGAATCCGAACCGATGGCGATCGGACGCAATTTTCTCGTCAAGATCAACGCCAATATCGGGAATTCGGCCGTCGCTTCGTCGATAGAAGAGGAAGTCGAAAAGATGCGTTGGGCGACGCTGTGGGGGGCAGACACCGTGATGGACCTCTCGACCGGCAAAAACATACACGCCACACGCGAATGGATACTGCGCAACTCTCCGGTCCCGATCGGGACGGTACCGATCTACCAGGCGCTCGAGAAAGTAAACGGTAAGGCAGAAGACCTGACCTGGGAGATCTACCGCGACACATTGATCGAGCAGGCCGAACAGGGCGTCGACTATTTCACGATCCACGCCGGTATACGCCTTCCCTATATCCCGATGACCGCCAAACGCACAACCGGGATCGTCTCGCGCGGCGGTTCGATAATGGCGAAATGGTGTCTCGCGCATCATGAAGAGAGTTTTCTCTACACGCGTTTCCGCGAGATCTGCGAGATCATGGCCGCCTACGATGTCGCGTTCAGCCTCGGCGACGGCCTCAGGCCGGGTTCGATCGCGGACGCCAACGACGAGGCGCAGTTTGCAGAGCTCGATACGCTCGGCGAGTTGACCGAGATCGCCTGGGAAATGGACTGCCAGACGATGATCGAGGGCCCGGGACATGTTCCGATGCATTTGATCAAGGAGAACATGGACAAACAGCTCGAGATCTGCGGCGAGGCCCCGTTTTATACGCTCGGGCCTCTAACCACCGATATCGCACCGGGTTACGACCACATCACATCGGGAATCGGAGCGGCGATGATCGGCTGGTTCGGAACCGCGATGCTCTGCTACGTCACTCCGAAAGAACACCTTGGCCTTCCAAACAAACAGGATGTCAAAGAAGGAGTGATCACATATAAACTCGCCGCCCACGCCGCGGACCTTGCGAAGGGTCATCCGGGAGCGCAGTACCGCGACAACGCATTATCGAAGGCGCGATTCGAGTTCCGCTGGGAAGACCAGTTCAATCTCGGTCTAGATCCCGAAAAGGCAAAAGAATTTCACGATGAAACGCTCCCGGCCGAAGGCGCGAAACTGGCGCATTTCTGTTCGATGTGCGGACCGCATTTTTGTTCGATGAAGATCACGCAGGACGTTCGTGAATATGCGAAAGAGCAAAACGTCGAGGCCGAAAAGGCGTTGGCGGTCGGAATGGCCGAAAAGGCGAAGGAGTTTGTTGAGGAAGGTGGGGAGATTTACAAGAAATAGGATTCAGGATTCAGGATTCAGGATTCAGGAGAAGAAGGGGTCGGGAAAATAAGGAGTCAGGAGTCAGGATTCAGGAGTCAGGATTCAGGAGAAGAAGGGGTCGGGAAAATAAGGAGTCAGGAGTCAGGATTCAGGATTCAGGACTCATATATTTAAAAAGAAGGGAGGAAGGAGCCAAAGAAGAGAAAGCGATTTCTCAGTACAAAATAAAACTAAAGGAGTAACTAAGATGACCTCACAATCATTTCGAAATCTCATTGCATGGCAAAAAGCGCATGCTTTCGTATTGGACATTTACAGACTCACAGAATCATTTCCAAATCGTGAGATGTATTCCTTAACAAAGCAGATCCGTCGTTCGGCCGTCTCGATCCCGGCAAATATAGCCGAAGGCTATCGAAAAAGAACAAACGCCGAAAAGTCCAGGCTCTTTGATATTGCTCTGGGTTCGCTAGAGGAAACCCGATACTACCTGATCCTGGCTGACGATCTAAAATACTCGCCCACCTTGAAGGTCCAGGAATCTGTCGACGAAGTCGGAAAAATATTGTATTCCTACAATCGTGCGGTCCGAAAAAACATTGGAAAAGAAAATATTAACTGAATCCCGACTCCCGAATCCCGAATCCTTGAGCTGAATCCCGAATCCTGAATTCTGTATTCTTGAGCTGAATCCTGAATCCCGAATCCCGAATCCTTTCTTCCTGTATCCTGAATCCCGAATCCCGAATCCTTTCTTCCTGTATCCTGAATCCTGAATCCTGTATTCTTTAAATCATGATCCAGATGGTCGACCTCAAGGGTCAATACGAAAAAATCAAAGAAGAGATTGATGCTGCGGTACTGGATGTCGTCTCCTCAACGGCATTTATCAACGGCCCTTCGGTCAAGCAGTTCCAGGCAAACCTCGAACATTACCTCGGCGTGAAACACGTGATTCCCTGTGCAAACGGGACCGACGCGCTTCAGGTGTCGCTTATGGCACTCGGCCTCGAACCGGGCGATGAGGTGTTGGTTCCCGCGTTTACATACGTCGCGACGATGGAGGTGATCGCATTGCTCGGCCTCAATCCGGTGATGGTCGATGTCGATGAAAGCACATTCAACACGACGGCTGACATCGTCGAAGCAGCGATTACGCCGAACACAAGAGCAATCGTGCCGGTACATCTATTCGGGCAATCGTGCGACATGGAGCCGATCATGGAAGTCGCGCGGAAGCATCGCCTGTTTGTTATCGAGGACAACGCGCAGGCAATCGGCGCCGATTATACGATGCCCGACGGTTCGACAAAGAAAGCGGGAACGGTCGGCAACGTCGGCTGTACATCGTTTTTTCCGGCCAAAAACCTCGGCTGTTACGGTGACGGCGGCGCGATCTTTACGGATGACGACGAACTTGCCGCACGGCTCAGGATGGTCGTCAACCACGGACAGTCGGAGCAGTATTATCACGATGTGGTCGGTGTTAACTCGCGTCTGGATTCCATCCAGGCGGCCGTTCTGGATGTAAAACTGAAGTATCTTGACCAATACGCCGCTGCGCGAAACCGGGTTGCCGAGACTTATGACGAGGCGTTCGAGAATATCGAGGAGATCACGACTCCCGTACGCGAGCGGACCTCGACGCATGTTTTCCACCAGTACACTTTGAAGGTCGGCGGCGAGCAGAGAGACGCCCTGAAAGCGTTTTTGAACGGGAAAGGGATCCCCGCCAACATCTATTATCCGTTACCGCTTTATGATCAAAAGGCCTATTCCAAATATGTCGATTCGGGCTTTACGCTGCCCGCGACCGAGCGTCTGTGCCGGCAAGTGCTGTCGCTTCCTATACATACCGAGATGACCGACGAGATTCAGGCTGTAATTATCGACGGGGTCAATGAGTATTTTGCAGTTCGGTGAGTTTGACGAGTTCGGTGAGTTTGGCGAGTTCAGATAACTGCCGCGTAGCGGCAAGAGTCCGCTAGCCGCGGCCTTCAGGCCGCGGTTCGCAGATAAAGGAACGTTTTCGTCGCGTCAGCGACGATCGAAATCAAAATCTGTGTCTACACTCGCCGCTCGCAACCATAAGCGGCGCCAGTTCCGGCGTCGCTGACGCGACGGTAAATGTTTGAATATTCCCGACCCGTGGCCTGAAGGCCACGGCTAGCAGACTTCCTGTCGCTCACGCGACGGTTAATGTTTGAATATTCCCGACCCGTGGCCTGAAGGCCACGGCTAGCAGACTTCCTGTCGCTCACGCGACGGTTAATGTTTGAATCCGCTCGACCCGCGGCCTGAAGGTCACGGCTAGCAGATTTCCTGTCGCTCACGCGACGATTAATGTTTGAATATTCCCGACCCGCGGCCTGAAGGCCACGGCTAGCAGACTTCCTGTCGCTCACGCGACGGTTAATGTTTGAATATTCCCGACCCGTGGCCTGAAGGCCACGGCTAGCAGACTTCCTGTCGCTCACGCGACGGTTAATGTTTGAATATTCCCGACCCGTGGCCTGAAGGCCACGGCTAGCAGACTTCCTGTCGCTCACGCGACGGTTAAGGAATCCCGAATCCCGAATCCCGAATCCTGAATCCTGTATTCTTGAGCTGAATCCTGTATTCTTGAGCTGAATCCTGTATTCTTGAGCTGAATCCTGAATCCTCACCCCTCAATCTCTCTTCCGCTGTACCACTCTACCGTCTTTCTGATCCCCTCTTTCCAACCGATCCGCGGCTTCCAGCCCAATTCATTCTCAATCCTTGACGGATCGATCGCATAACGGCGGTCATGTCCCAAACGGTCCTTAACGGGCTCGATAAGCGAGTGCGGCTTTTCCAGGATATCGAGAATCGTTGTCAGGACGTCGATATTTTTCATCGTATTACGGGCTCCAATGTTATAAACGGAGCCCGCCGCCGCCTTCTCGTAAACAGTCCAAATGGCCTCGCAGTGATCGGTCACATAGATCCAGTCGCGAACATTCATGCCATCGCCGTAAAGCGGCAGCGGCTTATCGTCCAATGCGTTAGAGATCATCAACGGGATCAGCTTTTCGGGAAACTGCCGCGGTCCGTAGTTGTTCCCGCAGCGTGTGATCACTGTGTCGAGGCCAAAGGTCTCACGCGCGGCCCGGACAAAGTGTTCGGCTGCTGTTTTTGATGCGGCGTAGGGAGAATTGGGACGGAGCGGAGACTCTTCGGTAAAATACGCGTCGTCGCGCTCGGGGAGAGTGCCCATAACCTCATCGGTCGAGATCTGGACAAAACGTTTTACGCCCTTCGCCCGGGCACAATCGAGGAGGACCTGGGTTCCGAGAACATTTGTCGTCACAAAATCATGCGCCGATTCGATCGAACGGTCGACATGCGATTCGGCTGCAAAGTTGAAGATCGCGTCGCATTCATCGGGCAAGGCAGCCATGACCTCGTCGGCGTTTCTGATGTCGCCCTTGACGAATTCGTGTCTAGCGTCCAGACCTTCAAGATTCTCGAGCCGGCCGGCGTAGGTCAGGGCGTCGAAGTTTATGACCCGTGCATCGGGTTCGTGGGCAATAATCACACGCAGGAATTCCGACCCGATAAATCCCGCGCCGCCTGTTATAAAATAGGTCTTCATTTTTGTCCGTTGGTTGAAAGATTAAACCGAGATGTTAACATAAATGGCTTCGCAGGAGGCAGAAGGCCGATCGATTTAATGGAGCTGAAACC
>JAOTWT010000187.1 GCA_029862725.1 Acidobacteriota bacterium
GAGCGGTCCGCCGAGATTCATCGGAAGATCCGGGTCGTCCGGTGTGAGCCCGCGTTCCTGCGTCCCGTAACATACCTGTTCGAGGTCTTCGTCGAGCGTCGCCGGCGCACGGTCGCATTGACCGAGACAGCTGACACGTTCGATTTCTTTTCCCTCTTCTTTCAGACGCGCCGCGAGTTCATCGGCGTCTTTGATTTGACAGGTAAGTCCGTCGCAGACGCGAATACGTTTGCCCGGTTTGCTGATCAGCGTATAAAAAAGCCCGGTCCCCCAGATATCGGCCTCGGGAACACCGGTTTCAAGCGAGATCCGGCGGACCGATTCTTCGGTCACACCGTCTTCTTCCAAAAGATGGAGAATGCGTTCTCTCTGTGCTCCTTTTTTAAGCATGAACAGTTCGGGATAATTACGTTGGTTTTTTTGATCCCCGGTCAATTGTTGTAGACAAACAACGCAATTTCTTCGGTATATCTCAACTCGTCAATCATAACATGAAGCTCATCAAAGGATTAAAGTCTATGTGGTGCAGAAAAACGATGTTTTGAGCGATTGGATCTTGTAGCGTTGTCTCCTCGAAATCCTTCCTTTTACAGCCGGCTTTCTTAAATTGCCTCCAGCTTCAGCTGGAGGTTTAGGTTTAGCGCACATCGTGGGGGCTTAAGCCCCCTTTTATCCGCTGTTTACCGCTATCCCCGAGCTAAAGCACGGGGCAATTTAATTTATCCGCCAGGCAAAACGCCGGAAACCTTTCGTAATTAAAATCATCCGAATTTGTCGCTGAAGGTAACGCATATAATCGCCGGGGGTCGTTTCGACCCTCGGTCCGCAAGCTCGTGAATGCGACCCCATCGGGGTCGAATCATCATTTGCGCCCGACCGGGGGTCGCAACGACCCCTGGCTTAAATGTGTTGCCTTCAGCAACTTTTCAGGAATTTTTTCATTATCGAGTGATTCCGCATATTTCATCGACCGGAGATTGCTAACCTCTTGAAGCACTGATCTTATCCCACAATCGAATCCCCAACAACATCTTTCTTGAACCTTTTTTTCCAAAAAACATTCCAGGAAACCGTTTCCATCTCGCGCCGATAACCTATTCATTACAAAAGGAGAACCTATGGCTGTCACACCCGCGGATCGAAATCCGACCACAAAACCGGCGTTACCTGTTGCTCCCGTCTCGGAACAAAAGAATGCCTCCAGGGGATTGGTGTTTTCCGTTCCCGATAGGTATTTTAACCAGCTTTCGCAGATGATCATCAGTACTCGCAAGGCTGCCGTGCAGGCCGATCCAAAGAACTCGGTAATCCCAAACGGACCGACAGTTAACGCACCCGATGGCACTTGGTCTGCGCAAAGACTGAGTGTTCCCGGCCTTTTCAATCTGGCGCAAGCTAACCCTTCCGTTCCGGGACGCGGAAATCCCGCCTATGCGGATCGTGCTCTTAACGGCTATGCCTACCGGATCACGACAACCAACCAGGCCAACTCCGATCTGCCGCCGGTGATATTCATCAACGGGATCAACACGAGCCTCACCGGTGCAAGTGAAACCGCGGCTTCGGTCGGCGAACTGACCGGGGCAAATGTCGATCTTGTCTATAACAGCAGCGATCCGGCGGTCGGAGCAAAGGTGACGCTCGCGCATTTTCACGAGATCGCAAAAGATAATGCAAACGGCGAAGCCACGAAGGGCATACGCTGGAGCCTCAGGCACGGCCTCGAGTTCCCTTTTATGGTCCGAAACAGGGTGTACCGCGAAACAATGGCGTCGGCCGCATTCGGACAGCAAGGCGGCGAATGGGCAAAATACAACGCCCTCAACAATCCGCCAGCGGCTCAAACCGCAGCGAACCTGATCCTGGACCAGCTCAATTCGCATAACGGGGTAGTGAATGTGGCGGGTTACAGCCAGGGCGGCGCGATCGGCGCCGAAGCGCTTCGAAGGGTCGAAGCAAATCTGGTCGCGATTCACGGACGCGCAAAGGCCGACGATATGCTGTCACGCGTCAGATTTCTAGGGATCGGCGCGGCTGCGGAAAGTACCGATTTCCCAAGCGCCGTCAAGTTCAACGGCATCGCCCACCGAGGTGATGTCGTACCCGAATACTTCGGCATTTCGCGAAACCGTAGAGCACCCGGACTCGGTGCGATACTCAAAGCGCTAACTCCCGGAAACGGTTGGGGCGTCGAGCAACATGTCAATTATCTGGACGACCAGCACGGCGCCGGCAGCGCGGGCGACCCTTTATCGGAGCGTCTCGTCCGAGAATGGTTTGGCGGCTTGAACATCGGCGAGCAGGTGATCCGAGACTTCGAACCCTAGTGCAACGCGGAGCGATGGGGGATGTCTTGGTTTTCTACGGGAGATAAATAAGCTAGCGTTGCTTAGCGGCTTCAAAGAATCGATCCGAAGGCCATCATTTTTCCATCCGCAATGTCGACGTGATTCCGCGACAGATTACATTCATTTCCGCTCCTGCGCTTTTTTGAAGGAACCCCTATTCGGATCAGCTTTCGAGACATCCTCGTTGCCTTGTCTTATCGTCCTTTAGCCTGGCTTGAAACCCGCAGTTTTCAATTCGTCGCATCCGTGATTTTTTTCGCATCCAAAGACGAATGGCTACCAAAGGAATAGTCCGGCATCTCTTTTCTTGCCCGCTGGGCATTCTGGCAAAGCGAAATAAAAGATGCGATTATAGTGCATCATCAGAAGTCTCATTTTGAACCCGTAATGATTGCTAGAAAGACCTTCATTTCTTTCACACTTCTTTCGCTCCTGGCCGCGGCCGGAGTCTCGGAACTTTTCGCCGCAAATGGATACACAAATGAACCGAGCGGGGACCTCCAGGCCGTCGTTGATAATGTCGCCGGCCGGACACACCAGAAATTCAAATCCGGCGGTCTTGGCCAGAACGATTTCGCAGCGACAGTAATATCTCTCCGAGACCGCAGGTACCCAATAAAAGCCGATTACCGCGGTGCCGCTCAGATCTATCCGGCGAGCGTCGTGAAACTCTTCTATATGTCCTTTTATTTCCGGCTGCTCGAAGACGGAAAAATGAGAGAGACATCCGAGCTGAAACGCGGGCTGCGCGACATGATCGTCGATTCGGGGAACGAAGCGACGGGATACATACTCGACGCGCTGACAGGGACGACAAGCGGCCCCGAATTGCCTCAAAGAGAATTCGCGGCGTGGAGCTGGAAACGAAACGCCGTAAACCGTTACTTCGCCTCGCTGGGATACGGAAACATAAACATTAACCAAAAGACACATTGCGAGGACGCATATGGCGTCGAGCAGCAGTTTCGAAGCTACAAGGGAGAGAACCGGAACATGCTGACGACGAACGCGACCGCCCGTTTGCTCAAAGAAATCGTCACCGGCGAATCAATAAGCCGCGAACGGAGCCTGGAGATGATGAGGTTGCTTAGACGCGATAAGAATACCGACGATGCAGGCGGCTTCAAAGGTGCGTTTATGGCGGATGCGCTCGAACCGGGTACGAAGCTCTGGGCAAAGGCCGGTTTTACTTCCAGGACACGCCACGACGCTGTTTATATCGAGACACCGGACAACGAAAAGCTCGTTATCGTGGTATTTACCGAGGGACAGTCGGAGAACACAGAAATCATCCCGTTTTTTGCAAAGAATTTGCTTGATGGCATCAAATCGCTGAGGAATCTATGAAATCAATTCGAAGTTTATTAACAGTATTTGCGCTTATTAGTTTATGTACGGCATCGGGTCTTGCACAGTCCTACGAAAAGCCGCCGAAAGAGATCCTGGACATCCTTGATGCGCCCGCATTTCCAAGAGCCTCGGTGAGCCCTTCGAAAGACAAAGTTGCACTTTTTACCCCGGTCACCTATCCGCCTATTTCGGATCTCGCGCAGCCGATGCTGCGTCTGGCCGGGCTTCGGATCAATCCGAATTCAAATTCGCGCTCGACACAGGATTATTATTTGGGTATTGAACTCATCAATCTCCCCTCGGGCGATAAGCAGATGGTCGAATTACCCTCAAATGTGAAAATCGTATCGCCTGAATGGAGCGCCGACGGAAAACACATTGCGTTTGGGAACATCACGGACACCAAGGTAGAGCTTTGGATCGTCGAGACCGCAACCGGAAAAGCACGGGTGATCAAAGACATCGCTGTCAATACTGCCCTTGGAGGTTTTAAATGGCTGCCGGATCAGAGATCGTTGATCGTAAACGCCGTCCCCACGAATCGGGGTCCGGCCCCCAAGGTCTCCGCTGTCCCGAAATCTCCCAGCATTCAGGAAACTGCAGGCAAACCTGCGGCAATCAGAACCTACCAGGACCTTTTGAAGTCACCTGCTGACGAGGCGCTTTTTGAGTATTACGCAACCTCGCAGCCCACCGTCGTCAGTCTTGACGGTTCGAATAACCCGATCGGCGAGTCAGCTATTTACCGTTCGATCAACGCTTCGCCGAATGGCCAGTTTTGGCTTGTTGAAAAGGTCAAAAAACCATTCTCATATCAATTCCCCGTTTGGAGCTTTGGACGCAATGTCGAGATCTGGACGAGGGACGGTAATATCGTAATTACTTACGTAAAGATCCCGCTCCAGGATTCGTTGCCCGAAGGCGGTGTCCAGGTTGGTCCGAGGAGCATCGATTGGATTCCGACGGAAGACGCAACGTTGATGTGGGCAGAAGCCCTCGATGGCGGCGACCCCAAAAACAAGGTTCCGTTCCGTGACAAGCTGCTGATGGAAAGCGCGCCCTTCAACGGGGCCGTGAGAGAGATCCTCAAGTCCGAACAGCGTTACGAGGGCGTTATTTTTGGTGAACAAGACGCAGAAATGTGGTTCTATGAATACGATCGTGATACGAGAACCGTACGAATATTTGAAACTAGTTATCGCGACGCGTCCACAAGCAAACTTATTTCGAGCAGGAATGTGCGTGACCGTTACAATGATATCGGGTCTCCCGAGATGAAAACATTGCCCAACGGCGGATCGGTAATGATGAAAGCTGAAGCCGGTACACTTTTGACGGGAAGAGGTGCCACGCCTGAAGGAGACCGGCCATTTCTTCAGATTCTCGACGATAAAGGAAAACTGTTCCCGTTGTTCAGATCGGACGATGCGCATTTCGAGTCGGTCGAAGGCGTGATTTCTACCGGAGGACCGATCTTCTATATTACGAGGCGTGAGAGTTCTACGGAACCTCCAAATCTGTTTCTGAAATCGTCATGCAAGCCGCTTGTGAAATGCAGGCCGGCGGTGCCAAAGCAACTTACCAACTTCAAAGACCCGACCCCAGAGTTGCGCGGCATTACCAAACAACTTGTTAAATATAAGCGAAAAGACGGGGTCGATCTCTCGTTTACGCTTTACCTGCCGCCTAACTACAAGGAAGGCACAAAGCTTCCCGCGCTTTTGTGGGCCTATCCTCTTGAGTACACAGATACCGCCACCGCCGGCCAGGTATCAGGCTCGACCAACCGGTTTACCACGATCGGCGGTTATTCGCATTTGTTCCTCTTGATGCAGGGCTACGCGATCCTAAACGATGCTACCGTGCCGATTGTTGGAGATCCCCTGACGGTCAACGACACTTTTATCGAGCAGCTTGTCGATGGAGCGCAAGCGGCTGTCGATAAGGCGGCCGAAATGGGCGTCGTAGACCCTGACCGTGTCGCGGTCGGAGGACATTCCTATGGCGCTTTCATGACCGCGCATTTGCTCGCCAACTCGGATATCTTCCGGGCGGGTATCGCGCGGAGCGGCGCCTACAACCGTACGCTGACTCCCTTTGGATTCCAGTCCGAAAGGCGTGCATTATGGGAGGCCCCCGAAAGCTACTACAAGCTCTCGCCTTTTATGCGCGCAAATCTTATTAAAGAACCGATGCTGATGATCCACGGGCAGGCCGACAACAACTCCGGTACCTACCCGATGCAGTCCGAACGTATGTTTGCCGCTATTCGGGGTAACGGCGGAACGGCGAGGCTCGTGATGCTCCCGTTTGAATCCCACGGCTACCGCGGCCGCGAATCTATCGAGCATGTCCTTTGGGAACAAATCCGCTGGATGGACAAATATGTGAAAAACGCAGAGCCGCGGGCGAAACCGTAGTAATGCAGATGTGCGGGAGGGCAGGATCGCAAGTGTGCAGGGAGGGGCAGGATTTCGCCGAAAGGATTGCATTTAGTAATATTCAGTTCGAATTGTTATGGCGAAGAATGAACGATATCTTAAGGTAGCGATCGAGTTGTTTACGCTCAAATTTAAGCGCGAACGATTCTCTGAAATTATCAGTTCGGACAAAAGTAATGATGATTGACTG
>JAOTWT010000188.1 GCA_029862725.1 Acidobacteriota bacterium
GGGTCGGATACGGCATATCGATACCCTTTTCGTCGAGCGCGTATTTAATTTTCGTAACCAGATCGTTGGTGGCCTTTCTTACGCTGGATCGAACCGAATCAGTCCAAAATCGGATTTTCAGATTTACCGCGTTGTCGCCAAGCGTGTCCACATCAACGGTTGGGGCAGGGTCTTTAAGAACCCCTTCGGTCTCCGAGAGTACTTCAAAAAGTGTTTGACGCGCTTCTTCAATATCGTCTTCATAACCAATTCCCACGACAAAACTCGTCCTTCTGTTCGGGAAGGCCGTCCGCACAAGAACTGAATTCATGTACAACTCGCTGTTCGGAATAATCACCATTTCGTTGTCATAGGTTTTGATCTTTGTTGCCCGAATGCTGATTTCTTCAACTGTCCCCTCGAAATCATCGACCTTGATCTGGTCTCCAATTTGAAAAGGGCGGTATAAAAGGATCAAAAAACCGGCGAAAAGGTTCTGCAGCACATCTTTTAGTGCAAAGCCAAGGGCGACCGAACCGATTCCTAGTCCCGCCAAAAGGTCGCCAAGGGACAGCCCCGGAAATACAACAACTGCAGCGACAAAGAAGCCGATGATGGTTATCGCGATAAATCCTAGACGTGCGATCAGGGAAGCGATCATTACGTCCAGACCCGCCCTCTCAATTCCTGCTTTTATTAGCATCCTTGAAAACGCGGCGCCAAAAAGAAATAGCACAAACACGACTAACCCGACAGCCACATATGGCAAGTGCGCCCAGGATCCTTCGATCATATTTGCGATTGTTTCCTGCGCGTTTGAAGTTGCGGCCGCAGCCTTTTCGACAGTCTCCTGAAAGAAAATAAATCCGATTCTCATTTAATAATCTCCCTGCTTGGTTTTGTGGTTATGAAATTACGATATCATTCAAGATTAGAGTTAGCCTAATTTTGGCGAGGTTGCAGCGTTATACGGACTCAGCGGCATTGACACAAAACGAACGGTCGTGCTATAAACTCAATGATGAGTGGGAATATTTTAAACAAAGCCAACAAATTGTTGGAAAAAGGAAAACAAACGAGAAGCGAAATCCTGAGCGAAAGCGTCGACATCGCTTCGGCCGAAGGCCTCGAAGGTCTTACGATCGGTCGTTTGGCCAAGGACCTAAAGATGAGCAAAAGCGGACTCTTTGCTCATTTTGGTTCAAAGGAAGACCTGCAGATTGCGACGGTCAGGCGTGCGCGTGACGTCTTTATCGAGGAAATCGTAGCGCCGGCATCCAAAGATAAACGCGGGCTGGAAAGGCTTGAAGCGCTTCTCGATAACTGGATTAAATATGTTGAATCCGGCGTTTTTCGCGGCGGGTGTTTCTTTTTCGCCGTGTCCGCGGAAATGGACGACCGGCCGGGCCGTGTACGCGATTTGATCGCACATCTCACGATGTCATGGGTAACCGTGATCGAGGACGAGGTAAAAACGGCGATCGAGCTTGGCGAGCTAAGGTCGGACTGCGATGCGGAACTCCTCGCGTACCAATTTCACGGTTTTGTGCAGGAGGCGAACTGGTTTTACCGGCTTCACGGCCGTACGCGGGCCTTTCAGCACGCAAGAGATTCAATTGCGGAAACCCTCTCGCGTTACAAAAAAAACAATTCATAGACAAAGGGTAATCTTATGAACGGGCAAAAACTTCTTAATACCACGCTCCGTGTCAATGCACTGTTTTCGCTTTTGTCGGGCATTGATCTTGTCGTCTTCGACAGCACAATCGTCAGGGTCCTGACCGATGACATGCTGGTCAGCATTCTGCCGACGGGCGTCATGCTGATCGCTTTTTCGATATTCGTATTTTCAGTGTCGATGTTGAGTAATGTGAACAAGTATCTCGTCGGTTCGATTATCGCGATGGACGCGCTGTGGGTCCTGGGAAGCCTGGCACTCGTTCTTTCCGGTCACGAAATACTGACTTTTATCGGACAGGTTTCGGTCCTGGCGGTTGCGTTGGTCATTGCTTCCTTCGCATTTTTCCAGACAAAGGGCTTGCTGCGCCACCTGCAATCCGCATAGAATCGACGCGTTATGACGCGTAAACATATCCATGAAGAAGAGTTTGAGGTCCCGATTGAGAAGGCTTTCGCACTTTTGATAACGCCCAGCGCGATCAGGGATTGGTGGGGCGCTGACCGCGCTATCGTGATGCCGGAGAAAGGCGGCATCTGGGTGGCTGCATGGGGCGAAGATGAGGATTCACCCGCTTATGTATCGGCGTTCACGATGGCCGAATACGACCCGCCCAGGCGAATCCTTTTTACCGACGCAAAATACACGGCTTCCGGTCAGAAACTTCCGTTTGAAATGAATATGACGACGGAATTCCTCTTTGAGACAACTGCGAAAGGTTCAAAAATCAAGGTTATACAGGATGGATTCCCGGTTGATCCCGCGGCGGATGAATTTTATGCGGCGTGCGAAAAGGGCTGGAAGGATACTTTTATGGGTATCCGGCGGCACCTGGATTCAAAACCCTCGCGGCCCTGAAACATCTTCCAGCTTTCCTGAGGAGGTCATGCGTCAGCATGCAATACTGGTTGCATAGCATTTTGGTTCCCCGCCGGCTTCAAACGACCAATTGCTCCGGTTATTGAAAATTGGCAATTGATCGTCGACAATGACCATGTGAAACTCAGGAAGATCGAACTTACGGAGATTAACCTCCCGCTCATTCACTTTTTTGAAACGAGCTTCGGCCGAACCTACGAACGCCGGATCATCCTCGTGCGAATCGAAGATGAGGACGGCAACGAGGGTTGGGGCGAATGTACGTGCGGCGAACTCCCGACCTATTCGTCTGAATGGACGGATGGCTGTTGGGCGACGATCAAACAAATACTAGGCCCTATGCTTTTGAAGGACGAGATCGACTCGGCACTGGGCGTCTGGGATTTGATGTCACCGATGAAGGGCAACCGGATGTCGAAGGCGACGCTCGAGACCGCTGTCTGGGACCTCGAGGCCAAAGCGCTCGGAGTCCCGCTCGCAAAGCATCTTGGCGGGGTCCGCGACGAGATCGTTTCCGGCGTTTCGATCGGCATACAGGACACGCTGGAAGATCTGATCGAAAAGATACGGGTCGAGGTAGACGCCGGCTACAAGAGGATCAAGATCAAGATCAAACCTGGTTGGGATCACGATGTCCTGGCGGCGGTCCGTGCCGAATTTGGCGATATTCTGCTGATGGGTGACGCAAACTCGGCGTACACCCTGGATGACGTCGAGCTATTTCGAAGGATGGAGAAGTTCGGTTTGATGATGTATGAACAGCCGCTTTCGCATGACGATATCGTCGATCACGCGAAGCTTCAGAGTGCGATCGAGACCCCGATATGCCTCGATGAGTCGATCCATTCACCGGCGGATGCGCGGAAGGCAATCGAGCTCGGCGCATGCCGGATCATCAATATCAAGCTTGGCCGGGTCGGCGGGCACTCGGAGGCGCGTGCAATCCAGAAAGTTGCACGTGAAAAAGGGATTCCAGTCTGGTGCGGCGGTATGCTCGAAGGGGGCATTGGACGTGCGCATAATATCGCGATGTCGACGCTCGAGGGCTTTACGATGCCCGGCGATGTTTCCGCGAGCGCGCGTTACTGGCACGAAGACATCATCGAACCCGAGGTCTTTGTTTCTACTGAAGGAACGATCGATGTTCCAACGGGTCCGGGAATCGGCTTCGAGGTCAAACGGGGTCGGATCGACGACCTAACCGTCAAACGTTGTAAGATTACTGAAGCCTGATAACTGGTGAGTTAACTCCAAAAAGTCATTTGCGCTTATAATCGTACTTCTGCTTGCAGTTTCAACTTTGGTTGAATTCAACAAAAGCCCCGGGGTGCAGCGAAGCGGACCAGGGGTACAAGTTGGAAAGGACATTTAGCCCCGACGGGGCGAAAGCGGTAAAGGGTTTAGATGGAATGTTTATTCCGCCCCTGCGGGGCAGAATTATCTTGTTTGATCCAAACAGATTCTACGCCCTTCGGGCTTGAACCTGGCTAAGGTCCGGGCACGCCTTCGGCGCTCTAATCTGCTGGTCCACATTGAAATTCAACGTTACGGGGACCAAATGCGCGGATCGTTCGGATTGCATCTCGCCCTGATTGCCTCCGCATATGGGTTAGATGTTGAATCGGAACTAGCAGGTATTTCGCCGGACCCGGATCAACGCGATGAACACGGACACACGAGGCTTCGATTGGTGTTTCCAGGATTTTCGAACGAATACGATTTACTATTCACGATTCACTAATAAATGAGTAATCCAGATCCAAAAAAGGTCATCTTTTCGATGGTCAAGGTGAGCAAGCTTTATGACAAAAAGCCTGTTCTTAAAGACATATATCTTTCATTTTTTTATGGTGCCAAGATCGGTGTCCTTGGCCTGAACGGTTCGGGTAAGTCCTCGCTTTTGAAGATAATTGCGGGTGTCGATAAGGAGATCAACGGCGAAGTGGTTTTTGCCGATGGTTATACGGTTGGTTATCTCGAACAGGAACCGCGGCTGGATGACGACAAGACCGTACGCGAGATCGTCGAAGAAGCTGTAAGTGATACAAAAGCACTACTTGCGGAGTTTGACGAGATAAATCTCAAGTTCGGCGAGGAGATGTCGGACGACGAGATGAACGAGCTCTTGGAACGCCAGGGCAAGGTCCAGGACAAGCTCGACGCGGCCGACGCGTGGGATCTCGATTCGAGGCTTGAAATGGCGATGGATGCCCTGCGCTGTCCGCCTCCCGATACGAAAATCGGATCGCTGTCGGGCGGAGAAAAACGGAGGGTCGCACTATGCCGCCTGCTTCTTCAAAAACCCGACATCCTGCTTTTGGACGAGCCGACTAACCATCTCGATGCCGAAACCGTCTCGTGGCTTGAACAGCATCTTCAGAAATACGAGGGAACGATCATCGCCGTTACCCACGACCGTTATTTCCTCGACAACGTTGCGGGTTGGATACTCGAGCTCGATCGCGGTGAGGGAATCCCGTGGGAGGGCAACTACTCTTCCTGGCTCGAACAAAAGCAAAACCGGCTCGCGAACGAGGAAAAAGCCGACAAAAAGCTCCAAAAGACGCTGGCCCGCGAGCTGGAATGGATCAGGATGTCGCCAAAGGGCCAGCACGCGAAATCGAAAGCAAGGATCAGCAACTACGAAAAGCTGGTCGATCAGGATGTCGAGAAACGCAACGAAACGCTTGCAATCTTTATCCCGCCGGGTCCGCGCTTGGGAGATATCGTGGTGGAAGCCCATGGCGTTTCGAAGGCTTACGGCGATAAGCTTTTGTTCGACGACCTCGATTTCTCGCTGCCTCCGGGCGGTATTGTCGGTGTGATAGGGCCGAATGGTGCCGGAAAAACAACCCTTTTTCGGATGATAACGGGCCAGGAGGAGCCCGACGGGGGTTCGTTTAAGGTTGGCGAAACGGTAAAACTGGCCTATGTCGATCAATCGCGCGATGCTCTGGACCCAAAGAAATCAATTTGGGAGGAGGTCGCAGACGGGCTTGACGTGGTACGTCTCGGCGAACGTGAGGTCAACTCTCGGGCCTACGTCGCGCGGTTCAATTTTTCCGGTTCCCAACAGCAAAAACGGATAGGCGTACTGTCGGGCGGCGAAAGAAACCGGGTTCATCTCGCAAAGATGCTCAAAAGCGGGGCCAATGTGCTGCTTCTCGATGAGCCGACAAACGATCTTGACGTCAATACGATGCGGGCGCTCGAGGAGGCGCTTGAAAATTTCGGCGGCTGTGCGGTTGTGATCAGCCACGACCGCTGGTTCCTGGATCGCATCGCAACCCACATCCTTGCGTTTGAGGGTGACTCGAAAATCGTATATTTTGACGGTAACTTCTCTCAGTATGAGGAGGATTACAAGAGCAGGATGGGCCATGAGGCCGATCAGCCTCATCGTATAAAATATCGAAGCCTGACCCGCGATTAAAATCGTTCCTTTGTTTTTGTTATCTCCGCCCAGAAAAACCGGAAAGTTTTATGAGCCGAATAACTTCATTAATCCTAGCGACGGCACTATCGATTGTTTTGACTTCCGCCTGCTCGAGTGAGCCGGAGATGGTCCAGCAAAAGGTCTCACCGGCTCCAACGCCCACGCCTACCGCAATACCCATGATTCTTTCGGAAATCCTGGACCTCAAAAATACAAAAAGCAGTTCGCGGTTGATTGAATTCGATTTTCTGAATTACACCTATCCGCTCCCGCGCGGCTGGCAAGACGCGGACGGCAACGAGGTCGAGCTTGTTGATGGCGCCCGTCGTATGACGAAAGAGA
>JAOTWT010000189.1 GCA_029862725.1 Acidobacteriota bacterium
CTCATGCCTGTTTGCGAGTGCCTTGTCCATCGTGACCTCGTCGACGAATTCAAGATCCGAGCCGACCGGCATGCCCATCGCGATCCGCGTCACCTTCACGCCCAATGGTTTGATGAGTCGTGCCACGTAGTTTGCTGTTGCTTCGCCTTCGGTCGTCGGATTTGTGGCGACGATCACTTCGGTCACCTCGACATCATCGTTATTTTCAGCGGACAGCCTCGGAAAAAGGTTGGCGAGCATGAGTTCGTCAGGTCCAACGCCGCGTATCGGGGAAAGCGAACCGTGGAGAATGTGATAGAGACCCTTGTAACTCCTTGTTTTTTCTACCGCGACGAGGTTGTAGGGCTCTTCGACTATACAAATCTGCGATCTGTCGCGTGAAGGAGAACTGCAAAACGTGCATGGATCGACATCGGTCAAGTTGTTGCACACCGAGCAAAACACGATCTTCTCTTTTACCTCGCGGAGGGCTACGATAAAGTCTTCGACCCGCTCTTCGGGAAGCCGCAGGACATGAAAAGCCAATCTCTGGGCCGACTTATGGCCGACGCCCGGCAGGCGTTTGAATTCGTCGATTAATCTGGCGACGGGTTCGGAGTATTCAAGCATAGAATGGACGTGCTCGTCCTGAGCACGGTTCAGGGTCCAAGTTCAGGGTTCAAGGTTCTCGTTGAAAGATGTTTTGGAATACACCCTTCCAAAAAAGAAGTCGAACAAGCCCTCAAGTTACTAACCGGGTAATATCAACACTCCGTTCGTCGCGTTCGAACGAACTTTGAACTTTGAACTCGGAACTTTGAACGACCGCGTTAGAATCCCAATCCCGGCGGAAGCATTCCGCCCAGCTTGCCCTTTAAAGATTCCTCGACCTTCCTGCGCGCTTCGTTGATCGCCGCGACCGTTAGGTCCTGGATCATTTCCGTGTCGCCGTCCTTTACGAGTTCGGGTGAGATTGTAAGCTCGATCACTTCAAAATCGCCGCGCATCTTAACCGAAACCGCACCGCCGCCGGCAGAAGCATCGACGGTCATTTCTTTCATTTCGCGGCCCATCTGCTCCTGCATTTCCTTGGCCTGCTGCATCATCGAATTCAAATCGAATCCACCCGGTAAATTCATATCTTCCTGTTACCTCAAATAGATTTTGTCAGTCAGTTCATCCTATATGGAGCATCCGGCAAATGCAAAACTCTGCGTACGGAGACCAGGCGCAGGTATAAAACCTGCCGGAAGGGACATCAACCGAAATCCGCCAAGTTCTCGGGCAGATCGACATCGACAAACGCCCCCTCGAATTCGACATAGTCTTTTCGCGCGGCATCAAGACGTGTGATCAGGTGTTTGGCGCCGCGATCACCCTCGAGAGAGACGAGATCCCCGAAAAATTTGCACCCGAAGAGTGCCGGTACGCCCCCTGTATCTTCGTATTTCGTGAAAATCAAATCGGCCCCGGTCTTGAGTTGGCACGAAAAAACATTTTTTAGATGATCGGAACCAATCGTCGGCAGATCGCAAAGATAGATCATCACCCCGTCAAGGCCGGGCCAACGGTCAATCGCTGCCTGAACTCCCACCGAGATGCTTCTCCCCATACCCTCTTCCCATTCGGGATTATCGACGGGAATCGCCGGCGTTCCAACGAGTTCTCTACTTACAGCGGTATGCTCGCAGCCCGTCACGACAATCACGTTCGGACAGGCATCCAGCGCCTCGTCGACCGCCCTTCTTATTAGTGACTTTCCCTCAAATTCAACAAGCTGCTTTGTCCGTCCAAGCCTTGTCGATGCTCCGGCGGCCGGGATTACGATGCATTTGTTACTTAACATCTTTCAATGACCAATGATTTTTCAAACCGATCATCAGGCTTGATCAACAAGCATTGAACTTTCGATTTCGAGCTTTGATGCGGGGATGCGGCATCATCTGCGACCGTAGATCGAACCGTCCCGGTCACGCAGAAAGCCCCCTTTTCGTCCGCTCAGGTGCGTCTGTATTTCGGAGGCGATCGCAAGCGCAATACCTTCAGGCGTGGTTGCCCCTATGTCCAATCCCACGGGGCCGTGTATCATCGCCCGCCTTTCGGCCGGGATCTTATACCCTTCCGATTCGATCTCTTCGAGGATCCTCGCAGTTCGCGCCTTGGGTCCCATCGCCCCGATGTAACCAATGTCGGATTCCAGAAGCCCTTTCAAAACATGTTTGTCGTGTTCGAAATTATGCGTCATGACGACGGCAATATCGCTGCCCCCAATATTCGCGGGCCTCAGCAACTCCCCGCTTGGAGGATTCGAGATGACATCGGCATCGGGAAACCGTTGCGGATTGGCATAGGCCGGTCGATGATCGATTACATGTGTCTTCCAGCCCAGTTCATTTGCCAGTCTCACCAAAGGGATAGCGTCGGCCCCGCCTCCAAAGATCGTAATTTTTGTAGGGACCGGCACATATTCAAAGAAGAACTCGTTCCCGCCTGCGTTGAGAAGCCGTGACCTCGCATCCTTTAGCACGATGTCTGCTTGGGCCAGTATGACTTGGGTCTTGTGGGGAGATTCGAAACTGCTGTGTCTCAACCCCGCCGAATCGACAATCACCTGCGCGCCCAGCTCGCTTCCATCGATCTGAGTCGCGATCACACCGGCCCTCGAATTCTCAAGATTATCCCTGTGAAATTCTAGCGCCGGGCTACCGGCCGCCGGTTCCATCAGGATCCGGACAATTCCCCGGCAGCCCATATTCAAACTGAAAACGGATTCTGCTTCTTCCCGCGTGTCATAAACCAAAACGGACGTCTCGCCGGTCTCCCTGACTTTTTTTGCACGCTCGAGCACATCCGCTTCAAGACAGCCACCGGAAACCGTCCCGACGGTCATCCCGTCTTCCAGTATCAACATCTTCGCACCGGGAAGTCGAAAGCTGGAGCCGTCGACATCGGCAACCGTTGCCAAAACGGCTGTTTCTTTGTCTTCCAGGTTCTTTAGGGTGTTTAGGATCTCGCGGGTTTCTTTCATAAAATAAGGAGTCAGGATTCAGGATTCAGGAGTCAGGATACAGCGTTCAGGATACAGGATTCAGGATTCAGGATACAGGATTCAGGATTTAGCGTTCAGGAATGAGGGTTCAGAATTCAAATACGGACTTATATCTCCTGAATCCCGGCTCCTAAACCCGAACGCTGAATCCTGAATCCCGGCTCCTAAACCCGAACGCTGAATCCTGAATCCCGGCTCCTAAACCCGAACGCTGAATCCTGAATCCTGACTCCTAAACCCGAACGCTGAATCCTGAATCCTGAATCCCGGCTCCTAAACCCGAACGCTGAATCCTGAATCCTGAATCCTGACTCCTTTTAAAGGATCTTATCCAGCGTTATCGGGAGATCGCGGACACGCTTTCCGGTCGCATGAAAAACAGCGTTGGCGATTGCCGCCGGGATACCGACCAGACAGAGTTCGCCCATTCCCTTGATGCCGAGTTCGTTTACGATCTCGTCTTTCTCTTCGACAAAATCGGTCTCGATGGAAAAGACATCGGCATTCGTCGGAATATGATAATCCGCAAGATTTGTTGTCATCATCTTGCCGTACCGGTGGTCTATTTGAGTATCTTCGTGCAGCGCCATTCCGATGCCCCAAACGATGCCGCCCATTTCCTGCGAATGCGAGGTCTTCGGATTCATAACACGTCCGCATGCTGTAGCCTCGACGACCCTCGTTACCTTGATGATTCCAAGTGCTTCGTCGACCTTTACCTCGACAAACTGGGCACCATGAGCCATAGTCGTAAATTTTCCGCGTTCCGGGTTCGGCATCGCAGTGTATTCTTCAACCAACTCGCTCAGGCCGTTAAGTTTTAGTATTGCTTCGATCGCTATACTCTTTGAGGGATCCTCTTTGAGACGCAATGCACCTTCGGCGAGTTCCATTTCATCTGCCGTCGCAGTTCCCAGAATCCCAGTCCCGCTTCCTTCGATCGCGAGATCGCGAAGTTTCTTCTTGAGGTTCATCGAGGCCCCGTAAACGGCCGATCCCACAGACGCCGTCGTCACCGAACCGCCCTGTGACGGCGCTTGCGGAAGGCGCGAATCTCCAAGGTCGAACTTGATCTTTTCGGGTTCAACACCAAGAAACTCGGCCGCTATCATCGTAACAACAGTGTAGGTGCCGGGTCCGATATCGGAGGTCCCGCTGCCAACGTGCACTGTCCCGTCCGATTTGATCGTGATCTTTGTGGAAGCCGGCGCCTGCCAGGCGCCCCAAGTTCCGATCGCGGTACCCCAACCGACAAGCAACCCGTCTTCATCTTTCATCGAACGCGGTTCCAACTTTCGCTTGTCCCAGCCGAACTTCTCGGCCCCGGCTTTGAAACAATCCATCAAGGCCTTGCTCGAGAAAGGTTTACCGGTTTCAGGATCGGTTTCCGCGTAGTTTATTTTTCGAAATTCGAGGGGGTCTATCTTAAGTTCATACGCCAATTCGTCGATCGCGCTCTCGAGCGCGAAGGCGCCCGAAACCGCACCCGGCGCACGCATCCAGATCGGCGAAGGAAGATCGGTCTTTACAATCGAATATGGGGAATCATAGTTGGGACAGGAGTAAAGTGTACGGCCAAAACCGGACGAATTCTCGCTAAAAGCCTTAAACGAAGCTGTGTTGCTATAGGACCGGTGAATGACCGACTGCAACTTTCCTTTCTTATCGGCACCCATTGAGATTTTTTGATACGTGTATGGCCTGTAGCCATTGCCCGTAAACATCTGTTGGCGTGTGTAATTGACCTTCACCGGCCGCCCCACTTCGCGGGCGGCGAGCGCGGTTATGAACGGATAATAGTTGGGCACGAGAGCCGAACCGAACGCTCCTCCGACAAACAGCGATACTACATTTACGTTCTCTTTCGGAATTCCAAAACTCACGGCAAGATGATTCTGAACGCCGAACACACCCTGGGATTTGTCAAAAACAGTGAGTTTGCCGTTTTCCCAGAATGCGATTGCGCCATGAGGCTCCATCGGGTTGTGGTGTTCGATCGGGATCCTATACTCCGCTTCGATCTTTACCGCCGAATCGGCAAGGGCCTGGGCCGGATTTCCGCGGGCCCTGCTATTGCCGCTCGCGTTTACAAGGTTTTCCGCGTCCTTCATCGCGGTGTCAAATTCCGTTCTTGCGGCGGATTTCGAATATTCCGCCGTCACAAGATTTGCGGCGTGACGAGCCTGCTCAAACGTGTTGGCGACCACAAGTGCTATCGGCTGCCCATGAAATTTGATTTCTGCCGACTGAAAAGCCCTGAATTCCTGGGATTTCTCGTCGACTTTCGGGGAATTCAAATGTGAGAGGATCTTCAAAACTCCGGATGCCTTTTCGGCTTCGCCGGTGTTCAGGCTGTTGATCGTGCCCCTTGCGATTTCGCCCTGGACAATATACCCGTAGGCCGTGTTCTTAAGCTGATATTCGGCCGCATATTTGGCCCTGCCTGTCACTTTTGCGACGCCGTCGACGCGGCTCATGTCTTTGCCTATATATTTCATACTATTACCCTATCCAAAAGAGATATTGCCCGCTAAACACACAAAACAACGCGAAAAAAAGAACGATTATTGTTGTTGTACGTGAGTTTCATTCTTTGCCCAAGATCTCTAGTACCAAAAGGAAATCACTCAGTTCAATATCTTATTCGAAGAAAACTATCCCTTGCCCTTCCGCGTATTTTCGCGTGTTTCGCGGGCAAGATTCTTATCCCGCGGCTTTCATCAGAGCCCGGACGATCGCACGCTCACCCAAAAGAACCTTGAACTCATTGTGTTCCAGAGGGTTAGCCCGTTCCATCTCCATCTTCGCAGCACGTTCAAACAACTTTTTCGAAGGCTTCTTGCCGATCAATTCCTTCTCGGCAATCATCGCCCGCCAAGGTTTCGGGGCGACGCCGCCCATCGCAATCCTCGAACCGCGAATGACACCTCTATCGATAGCCAACCCCGCCGCCACAGAAACGAGCGCAAAATCGTAGCTCGCCCGGTCCCTGACCTTCAGGTAATAAGAGTTCTTCGCCCACTTGTTTTTTGGAATATCGATCGACGTGACCAATTCGCCTTTCTTGAGATTGTTATCCCGCGTCGGATCATCCCCGGGAAGCCGGTGATAGTCGTCGATCGGAATTGCACGGGTTTCCCCGTCCTCGTTCTCGACATTTACGACGGCATCGAGTGCCGCAAGGGCGACGGCCATATCGGATGGATTAACGGCGACACATTTGTCCGACCATCCAAAGATCGAATGCATACGGTTCAGACCGACAATAGCTGAACACCCCGATC
>JAOTWT010000190.1 GCA_029862725.1 Acidobacteriota bacterium
CCTTATCGTTGACGACATGTGCGATACGGGTGGAACGATTTGCAAGGTTGCCGCCGCACTGCACAAGAACGGGGCGAACGAGATTTACGCGTGCTTTTCGCACGCCGTCTTGTCGGGAAATGCGATCGAGAACCTACGTGGTTCGCATATCAAGAAGATTATTGTCACAGACACGATCCCCCTCAACGGTGAAGGTCAGGCATTGGAGAAAGACGGGCGAATCGAAGTGCTCTCGGTCGATGGGTTACTCGCAACGGCGATAAAGTCTATTCACGACGAGACGAGTGTTTCATTTTTGTTCATTTAATTGACGGGATTTGAGTTATGAAAGAGAAATTTGTGGTAAAGGCCCAAAAACGAGAGACGTTGGGGTCAAACGACGCCCGCCGTTTGAGGCGCGCCGGCAAAGTCCCGGTAACGGTTTATGGCGGAGACGGACAGACCGTCGCGGCGGCCGCCGATTTAAAGGACCTGGCGGCGATCATCAGGTCGGATGCCGGCGCCAACACGCTTTTTACACTCGACCTTGAAGGCGGCGAGGAAAGCCGCGTTATTTTTCAAGACCGGCAGATAGACACGGTTCGCGGTCGCCTGCTTCATGCCGACTTACGTAGGCTGGCGAAGGGTGAGAAGATCGAAATCACTGTGCCTGTCCATGTGATCGGCTCTCCGAGAGGGGTTCGCGAAGAGGGAGGAATGCTCGAACAACAGATGCGCGAGATTCGCGTACTATGTTTGCCGAGCAACATCCCGGAGTCGATAGATTTAGACGTCGGCGATTTGGAGCTTAACCAGTCGATCAGCATTTCGGATATCACTGTGGACGGGGAAATTGAAATACTTGATTCACCCGAGCAAACGGTGGTTGCGGTTGTGTTCGTCAAGGAAGTCGAACTGGAACCGGAAGTCGAGGAAGAAGAACTCGAGCCGGGCCTGGTTGGAGAAGAAGACGAAGACGTGGAAGGCGAAGAGTCACCCGGCGAAGAAGGCGAGACAGGCGACGAGTCGTAGTCAGCCTGAGACCGCACTCTTGTTATGAACAGCGCTGCGGAAACCGTCGGCAACTGGCTGGTGGTCGGGCTTGGGAATCCCGGGCCTGAGTACGAACGGACCAGACATAACGTCGGTTTTATGGTGATTGACAAACTGGCTGAACGCTGGAACATTCCGGTGAAGAGGACTGAGTGTCGGTCGCTTATCGGACAGAAGCGATCAGCGGGCGGACGGGTCGAGCTGGCAAAACCGCAGACATACATGAATCTGAGCGGAGAAGCGGTAAGTTGTCTGCTCACTAACGAAACCCGTGCGATCGGTTCGATGTTGATCGTGGTCGATGACCTTGCCTTGCCGTTTGGGACACTTAGAATGAGGCGAAAAGGGTCGGATGGCGGGCACAACGGCCTGAAGTCGATTTCAAGTTGCCTGCGGACTGAAGACTTTCCGCGTATGCGGATCGGGATCGCTCCCGATCATCCGGTATCGAACGCAAGAAAGTTCGTTTTGGAAAATTTTCCGCGAGCGGCGGAAAAGGAATTGCGGGAAATAATCTCGCTCGCGGCCGAGGCCGCGGAATGTGCGATAGAAGATGGGATTGACAGGGCGATGTCCCGTTTTAACAAATAGCCCTGAGACCTTTTTACTTCGTTTTTGAGACGAGGTTTTATAGCCATAGGGAGGAATAGAATTGGCAAATAACAGAGTATACGAGCTGATGTACATCGCAGATCCGACAGTGGAACAAGCGAAGATCGGACAGCTAAACAGCGAAATTGAATCATTGATTGAAACGGAAGGCGGAAAAGTCGTCAATACGGACGACATGGGACGCCGGCCGCTTGCATACCGAATCAAACAATTCACCGAAGGATATTATTTTTTGTTTGAGATCGAAGGATCCGGCAGGGAAATCGCCGAACTCGAAAGGCGCCTTCGTGTAAACGATAAGGTCGTAAGATACCTGACGGTGCGGGTCGACGAGGAAAGAAAGGCTGCAGAGAAGATCGAGGCGAAACGCGCGACCCGCAAAGAGAAACTGAAGTCAGCTTTGGGCAGCATTGACGATGGCGGCGAGGAGGAAGAATAAGATGGCGGAAGAAGTGAAAAAGGCTGTGGATAAGGCGGCATCTTCGGAATCCGAAGCGCCGGAAGAAAAGAGAAAAGAACGCAGCTCCGGGTCGCGGGAACGAACCAGCAGGCCGCCTCAAAGGCGAAACTACAGACGTTACAATCGATATAATCAGAGGCAGGTCGTTCCGGCCTATGTCGATTGGAAAGACGTGGATTACCTGATCAGGTTCATACCTGAACGGGGTAAAATCATGCCGCGGCGAATTTCGGGAGTTTCCGCAAAGGATCAAAGGCGCCTCGCGCGAGCGATCAAGCGGGCAAGGGTTATGGCTTTGTTGCCGTATGTGTCTGATTAACGGAGGTAACCATTATGGCATCGACCACGACCATATTATTGAAGGAAGATATTGAAAGCCTTGGCGGACGAGGCGAAATCGTCACCGTCAGGGCGGGATACGCCCGGAATTACCTGCTTCCGCGCGGCTACGCGATCCTGGCGACAAAGGGAAATGTAAAGCAGGTTGAACAAGAACGCGGGGCGCTTTTGAAGAAGGCTGCCGAAGAAAGATCGACGGCCGAGGCGCAGCTCTCAGTGATGCAGAGCCTCAGGTTCTCCTTCGAACGAAAGGCCGGCGAAAGCGGGACGTTGTTTGGATCTGTGACCTCGATGGACATCGAAGACGCTCTTAAACAAAAGGGCTACGAAGTCGATCGACGTAAAATCGTCCTTAAGAGTCCGATAAAAGAACTGGGCGATTACGTGGTTCCGGTCAAGCTTCATCGAGATGTCACGCTTGAGCTGCCGATTTCGGTCACGGCTGAAGGAGAAGTGATCCAGGAACGACTCGACGAACCTGAGGAAGAATCTGCGGAAGAAACGAAGGAAAAGGCGCCGGCTCAGGACGAATCTGCGGCTTCCCAGAGTGAAACAGAAGAGGAGTAGGCCTCGAATTGTCCTTGCGGATTGTTCGTAGTAGTATTTGGAGACCGTCGGTGTGAAACGGCGGTCTCTTTTTCATTTTTCGGTTCGAATTCCCCCTGGAGATTATCTGTGACGCCCGAAAGACGTTCGAATTCTGAACAATACCTTGAGAAGCCGATGCCCTCCAACGAAGAGGGCGAACGAGTGATTCTCGGCGCGATACTCCTCGATAACGGCTTGATATCTGAGGCCGTCGAATCGCTGCAGCCGAAAGATTTCTATGCTCCCCGCAACCGAAGTATTTTTAAGGCGATGATAGCGCTCTTTGAGAAGGGCAAACGGATAGAACCCGTGCTTATCGGCGAAGAACTGAAGAAAGACGGCAAACTCGAATCAATAGGCGGGATCGCCACGATCACAAATTTAACGTACGGGCTTCCTCATTTTTCGAAACTGGAACCATACATAAAGGTGGTTGCCGAAAAATCCGTTATCCGCGAGCTGATCAGGACGTGCAACCAGGTGACAGCTGACGCGCTCTCCGAGGAGGATGAGGCGCAGGATGTGCTCGACCGGGCCGAACGAATGATATTCGGGCTTGCCGAAGCGCGAAACCGTGAAGGGTTCATCCATATCAAGCCGGTCGCCGAAAAGGTGCTTTCAAAGGTTCAGGAATTTGCCAGACGGGAAACCCATGCCCTTACCGGTCTCGCAACCGGGTTTACTGATCTCGATCAGATGACCTCAGGACTGCAGCCCTCTGACCTCATCATTATCGCGGCGCGTCCGTCGATGGGAAAGACCGCCCTCGCCCTCACCTTGGCACAAAACTCGGCGATTCAGGAAAAGGCGACGATTGCGTTATTTTCGCTTGAGATGTCGAAAGAACAACTTGTGATGCGAATGATAAGCAGCGAGGCGAGAGTTGACGCGCACCGGTTTAGGACCGGTTATCTGTCGCGGGACGAATGGGGCCGGCTCGCCGAATCGATCGGGACCCTTTCGGAAGCAAAGATCTTTATTGACGATACGCCCGGTATTTCGGTTCTGGAAATGCGGGCGAAGGCACGGCGTTTGGCCGCCGAAACAAAGAAACTGGATCTTATAATCGTTGATTATCTGCAGCTGATGGCGGGTTCGAGGCGCACTGAATCGAGACAGCAGGAAGTCTCGCAGATTTCGCGTGAACTTAAAGGGCTCGCCAAGGAATTAAATGTCCCCGTGGTAGCACTTTCGCAGCTTTCCCGGGGGCCCGAGGCGCGAAATCCCCCACGTCCGATGCTGTCCGACCTGAGGGAGTCCGGCAGCATTGAGCAGGACGCCGATGTCGTGGCTTTCATATACCGGGAGGAGTATTACGCGAAAGACCTCGAAGCACTCGAGGAAGACAAGAAAAATGTCGCGGAAATTATTCTTTCCAAGCAGAGAAACGGTCCGACTGGATCAATCAAACTTGCATTCCTGAAAGAATTTACGAGGTTTGATAATTACTTCGGAGAATAAACAATGAACCGTGACCTGAAATTCCCGATTGGTAGCTTCGATCTCGCGAAGGCCATCGCCGAGCGCGACCGCGCGAAAATGATTGGGACCATCGAGGCCCTTCCAGCCGCTTTGAGCAAAGCCGTTGAAGGCCTTGATGCCGAACACCTGGATAGTCCGTACCGGCCGGGCGGTTGGACGGTGCGGCAGGTTGTTCATCATCTTGCCGATAGCCATATAAACTCTTTCTGCCGGTTTAAACTTGCTATGACCGAAGACCGGCCAACAATCAGAGCCTACTTTGAGGACCGCTGGGCCGAGTTGCCGGATAATTCGACCGATATCTCACAATCGCTGCTGATACTGACGGGTCTGCACGCACGCTGGAGCCACCTTTTGCGCTCGATGAGCGATACGGACTTTGAACGTGAGATGGATCATCCCGAAAGCGGTTCCTGGGACCTAAACGGTATGCTCTCCCTTTATGACTGGCATTGCCGGCACCATACGGCTCATATAACGAGCCTGCGCGATCGCATGGGCTGGTAGTAGCCCCTCTCCAAAGAGAATTCACAATGCCCAACGGTGTGTTCAGGCCTACACAAGCCGAAATTAATCTCGCAAACCTCGTTTACAACCTACGGTCCGTAAGGGATTTTGTCGGCAAAGATATGTTGTATATGGCGGTGGTCAAGGCCGATGCTTACGGCCATGGCGCGGTCGAATGCGCACAGGCCCTTGAGCGTGCAGGTGTGGATTGGTTCGGTGTCGCGATTCCGAGCGAAGGCGAAGAACTCAGACGAAACGGAATTACATCGCGCATCCTCAGCCTCGGAGGTTTTTGGGAAGGCCAGGAAGAGTTTCTTCTGGGACACAACATCACACCTGTCCTCTTCGATCTTGAACTCGCGCGTAGTCTAGACCGGGTCGCCGGCGCGCAAGGAAGGCAGGCGACGGTTCATATCAAGATCGATACCGGGATGGGACGCGTTGGGGTTCCCTTCGACGAGTTGGAGGGGTTTGCAAAGACAATGGCGGAACTCTCGAATCTACATGTCGAGGGAATGATGACGCATTATGCCGCCGCAGACGATTTGTCCCAAAACGATTTCTCGCGGTTGCAAACATCGCGGTTCCACAAGTCAGTGGAGATCTTCTCCCGATACGGGATGAGGCCTTCTATCACGGATCTTGCGAATTCTCCCGGGACTTTCTCTCAGCCTGACGCGGGGGGGAATTTGGTGAGACTCGGAGGAGCGCTTTACGGCTTGGGAGACGACGTACTTCCGCCCTTGGCATCCCTGCCGCAACTCAAACCGGTCCTGTCGCTGACAAGCAGGATCAAAATGGTCAAGGGTGTCGCGGCCGGCCGTACGCTTGGGTACGGGCGGACCTTCGAAACAAAACGCGATTCCCTGATTGCGACGATTCCGATTGGCTATCAGGACGGGTATATGAGGGCCTTCTCAAATAAAGCGGATGTACTCATCGGCGGACACCGGGTTCCGGTCGTGGGAAGGGTGTCGATGGATTGGACGCTTGTCGATATCACGGACATTCCCGAAGCGAAGCCGGGGGACCTTGTGACTCTGATCGGAACCGACGGCGGCGAGACAGTTACGGCCGCTGAATTGGCTGCACACGCAGAAACAATCTCGTACGAGGTGACGTGCGGAATCAACCGCCGGGTGACGCGGATATTCGTCGACTAATAACCCCGGTACCAAATCCCTTAAGCGCCCTAAAAAAGTTTGAATTTGATCGTCAGGTATTTTTTCGGATCCTGGCGAAAATCGTAGAGTAATTTTGTGCTCTCATTCGAAAGCTGGTTGAT
>JAOTWT010000191.1 GCA_029862725.1 Acidobacteriota bacterium
GCCGGTTGGGCCAAATTGCAAAATATGCAGCCGGGGACAGTTCCTAAAGAGCTTTGTTCAAACTTTCTTTTCCTTTTTCTCGGAAGAATCGCCTTTCTTCTTGCCTTTTTTCTTGTTGACGCGAAACCATTCTTCGATGCTCTCGCGTATGAACTCGCCAAGGTCTTCAAACTCCTGCGCAGAATTCTTCCAAAATTCCTTAAAGGCCTCCGCGTTGTAAACAAACCCGTAGGCTTTCGGCCCGTCCCACTTCCAATGTGCCCCTCGCACCTCGTCTTCGTAATAGGCCGCCAGCTGGCGGCAAGCCATAGCCGTAACTGACAACGAACTTCCATCGGGCAACGGGCTAAAGACTGTGCCGACGCTCTCATCCAAATCTTTTAAACGTAAAAGCACTCGGTTGTATTGCTCAACGCAAAAAGGAGCAGCGTCCTGTTGCCCGCCCGTCCATTCTGTCTGCATCGCCATTCGCGCGGTGCGGCGCAACACGTTAATAAGCTTTCTCAATTCTTTTTCTTTTTCCATAATTCCTCTTTGATTCGTAAATGTTCAAACTGTTCGCGTAAGTACTTTTTGCCTCTATGGACGCGCCATTTGACGGTCGAAACCGGAACGCCGAGAAACGCCGCGATACGTTTGTGCGGCATCTCATCAAAGAAATGCATTCGCAAAGCCAGTGCATAATCTTGCGGGATTTTATCCAGTGCGAGTATCAATTCCTCAGTCTCCCTCTCATCCCCAAAAGGGAGCGATAAAGCTGCAATCTGCTGGAGCAAAACCTCATCCAGCCCAACCCGTCGCTGCCGGTGATTTTTTTCTTCGCGGAGGAAGCGCCTCGCACGATTTCGCGTTATGGCATTAAGCCATGCCGCAAATTTTGAAGGCATTTCAATCGAAGGCAGCGCCTTGAAGGCAATCAGAAAAGCATCCTGGGCAATGTCTTCGGCATCGTCAGGCCCGGTGATCGACCGTGCAATACGGACAACGGCCCCGCGGTATCGCAGGACCAATTCATCAAACGCGACCAAATCACCCATGATTGCCGATACCACAAGGATTTCATCTGGTGTCTCCCGGTTCTTTTTCTTCCCCATGCGCGACTCCAGTCCGCGGATCTGCGAACAGCCTTCACTAGTATAGAGTCATCTCAGTAACAAAAAGTTAGTTCCGGATAGCGGGGCATTGGCGAAAATCTGGGTATTCGGATAAAAAGGGCGACCGAAAGTATGTTTATGCGTGTGATTTAGCTTTGCGGAAGATGGAAGCAGTTCCCGGGAGGGATTCAAATTTGGTGTGAATTTAATGGAGCCATCCTTCGGACTTGAACCAACGACCTACCCATTACGAATGCGTTGCTCAACCGGCTGAGCCAGGATTTTTGCTTCGCGATTGTATTCCCCATAATTTCGCCGACCAAAAGCCATTAATGCGGGGAATGAGGGCAGTATTGTTTTCAAATTCCCTACAGAATTACCCGACACCGGAGTAGCTAGGTCCCGCGCAGCAAGCCCGCTTGCTTCGAGTGGACGGGGTTGCCATTATCGTGATACAAAAAGGAAACTAGTATTGACGAAATGATTAGCCAATTACTGATACTCGGGACCTAAAAGTTCATTTGCCGAGAATCGCTCAAAGCGGATAGCTATTGTCATTTGCCCCCCCGAAAGCCAATTCGAATTCGAGAATCGTATCTCAATTCCAAGGTCCGGATATTGGTTAATATACGCACTTACGTATGTTAATTAACAAACCCCCAACACTATTAATCAGGTAGTAGATTTCTATTAAATTATGAAGTTTCTATACGTTTTCGCCTTTTTAATATTTATCAATATTCCAGTGCATGCTGATATCTCACTTTTGATCCATGAAGCAAAAGGATTTAGCGGCGAAACGACCGGTGCCGGACATAGTGCGGTGTATTTGTCGGATGTGTGTGCTGATCCCCCACCATTTATTTTGCGGAAATGCCGGGATGGGGAAAGTCGCGGCACGGTGATTGCGACTTACCCCGGTTTTGGTGCGACCAATGAATACGATTGGTTTGCTATGCCTTTAATTGCCTATCTTTACGGAGTTGACAATGAGGCACAGATCCCACTTTATGCAAACGGTGAAATTCGACTCCTGGTACGTGAGACAATCCGTCAAAAATATCTTTCAGATCTGGTTCCGCGTGCCGCCGACGGAAGTTTGCCGCGAGGTCGTTGGGTCGAGATCATCGGTACCGCGCTTAACCGGGATTTGTATGCATTTACCGTAAGAACAACTCCTGAGCAAGATGAGCAATTAATAAAGATATACAGCAAGTTGGAAAAGGGAAGCAGTTTCAACGTTTTTTATAAAAATTGTGCCGATTTTACAAAAGATATAATGAATTTGTACTTCCCGAAATCCACTCAGCGGGATGCGATTAACGACTTCACCATGACGACGCCAAAAGCTCTTGCCCGAAGTTTTACAAAATACGCCAAAAAGCGTCCCGAGCTGCTGCTTCGCGTTTCCAAATATGCTCAGCTCGACGGTACGATCATGCGAAGTTTTGGAAATCGAAATTTCACCGAAACCGCTTTTACATCAAAGAAATATGTGATTACAGAGGCGCTGACGATGCCGATCTTGATTCCGATCTTTGCGGGCACTTATTTTGCAACCGGCTATTTCAGTATCGATAAGGCCTATCATAAGTATCCCTCAATTGAAGCCGCTCGACTTAATCTGGCTAAGAAAAATAGAAAATATCGACTTAGTTTCGCCGAGCCCTTAGAATCAGACGAATCGATAAAAAATAGAAGGGAAGCAGAAAAACTGAGGGTTTTTGGCAGCAAAGAGGGCTGGAAGAAATACCGGGATGCTCTCAAACCATTAATTGCGAAAGCGATTCAGGAAAAGCTCTTTGCGGATGAAAAAGAAGTGAAATCGTTTTTTCGGGATTTAGAGCATCAGAGCGAACCGTTTTACGATGCGAATGGTGACCTGACCTTGAGGGTGAGCAATTATGGGAATGAAGACTTGCTCGGACTAACTCGAACAAGTATTTTGGGGCCTGACACGGACGTTCGGCTCGCATACAAGATGATGCTTGTAAAATTGAAAGCAGAACTTGATTCTTCCAAAAAGAACCGTGTCACATATTATGAATTACAAGAAAATTGGCAGCTGCTGATGGAACTTCAAAAGCGTTCGGCTGCGTTACCGCCCGTTCAAAATCAGACAAACACGCGATTCCTGACAAACAAAAAGAATACTCCTACGAGCAAAAAGATTAAGAAAATTTTTCGCGAGATAACTCACTAAATTCGGATCGGGGAATACACCGCAGAAGCGCGGAGTTCGAGGAGGTAATGCTGAGGATTGTAAATTTGACGGCGTTGCGCAAACCCTTCGTCCCTGCGTCTCAGCGGTTAATGCGGTTCAGATTCGCTCCGGCATTTTCAACTATTATTTCTCCCCGCCTATCGTGACAGTTGTGTAAGTTTCTTCCTATAACCTGAAAGAAGACAAATCGTGAACCGACTTCTCAACCGGCGCGATGTTTTTCTCTATAGATTTGACGCCGACGATTTCGTATTCGCGATGCGGTGTTTTCTAAACTACGCTCGTGTGGAAAAAAATGGAGCCATCCATCGGATCTGAACCGATGACCTACGCATTTGCGGGGGTAAATCCTTAAGCGGTTGGGTACATTGTTTTTACGACATCGACGACGTCTATGTCCCATTTCAATAAGTCACGTCTGTAGTTGCCTCTTTTTTTGGCAATTAACGCAACCCCCTGATTGGTTTTTCCCAAAAAGTTATATCGTGTTGGCGGATCATCAACTAGTGAGTAGGTATTACAGGGTAATCCTTCGGTCAGGCCGACAATTTCGAATCCCGTGTATTCGTTAAACAAGGCATGAAAGCCATTTTGGGGAAAACGCCAAAAATCCCAGGGCATCTCGTGTTCTGCCCATACGGGATGGGTTGATATAAAAACATGTCCACCCGGTTTTGCTATTTCATTGATTTCAAGAACAGCCTTCCAGGGAAACAGAAGATGCTCAAATATCGACACGCCAAAAACAAAATCAAAATGTTCGGCGGGAAGACTCTCTGAAAGTTTATGGACATCGCCGACGACATCGACACCTTCTCCGGCGACGATATCGAACCCTACATATTCTTCACAATTCTCAAACAGCTCTCTATAGGTTACGCCTGTTACATTTCTCGAACCTATTTCCAGGATCGAAGCGGAATGTGTTTGATTGACCAGACTTACGAACTTATCAAAAAGCAAATGATACGGATCATCGGCACCTTTCTTAACGAAAGGATAATGCATCATGTTAATGGTCTTGAAACACAGTTTTTGCGCATAGTTTTTTATTCTTGAATACATATACGCCACACCTCGCTGGTCATTCGGCAAACACGCCGTCGATGGTACCGAGTCAATATAAACCAGCCTGCAAAAAAGGATTATTGCCTATTGTGACAAGGAATATGATCATTCACAAATCAAAGCAAAAAAAGAAAACGACAACCGTTAAGGTTGCCGTTGGTTTTTGAATTTAATGGAGCCATCCATCGGATTTGAACCGACGACCTACGTCATAATTGTTTCTCTTTCGTGAAAACCCGCTACTGACCGCCCCGTTTCTGAGTCATCTGGTTTTTGCAACGTCGAGCTCAAAAACTATTCCGGCACTTCCGATTCAAATTTATCCTGTGCCATCGGCTCTAGTGGAAAGCGGGTTGTCCGTACAACTGTACTAGAAACGCACACTGTCCGTGGCAGCCGTGAATTTCAAGGGAGCTCCCGGAATCGTATAAACCCCGACGCATTTGTTCACCAATTCAGGACTGACTTCGATTATTTTGAAGGTGCGGATCTGAAACGGTGTATTCCAGTAGATGTTGAAAATGCCGTCCATAATCTTGGTTACCGCGTAAACCTTCGCGTTCACTTTATGACATACAGTGAAATTCACAATCCATCTGTGAGATCAACACATCCCCAGGTTAATTTAAGCACAGGCCGCTTCTTCGGGCCCTAATTTTCATTGTTAGTTGATCGACGTTAATCTCCAAATCTTCTCGAACGTATCGTGTCCTGCAAACGTAGTATACTTACAAGAACACGAACTATGTTTTGTCCTAAATGCGGAACTGAAAACCGCGAGATCGGCAAATTTTGCAGGAAGTGCGGTCGGAATCTGAGTGATATTTCGGCCGAAGGCCCAAATCCCTCATTTAGTCCCGAAGACTGGACTCAGGACAAGTTCGCCCCCCATTTTGCGGGCACGCATCGTAAAGGAAAAAAATTAAACAGGTTACCTGGGAAAGCGCGATCGGTTCGCTCTTTCTTGGCTTGTCACTGGTAGTCGTTTCGGGAGTCCTCGCGTTTCAGCAAATGAGCCAGACCTGGTGATTCTGGCATATGATCCCGGCGTTTCTCTTGATGGGTCACGGTGTTGCCAAGATCATAAAGATCGAAAAAAACGTCGTTGATTATGTCGATGACCCAGACACGGACAATGTGAAAAAGATCAGCGCAAAGGAAAAGGCTTCTCTTTCACCAAAGCGAACCGAATATGCCGCTGAAACTGTCTCCTCAGAATACGAAACGGGGGAAGCCGTGCCGGCAAGCGTCGTGGAGAATACGACGAGTCACCTGGAACTCGATTCTGAAGCTAAGACAAATGTTCTCACGGAGAACCAGGACATCTAGCGCGATCGACCAACAGTGAATTCTTAACCTCAACCGCAGAATTCCTTCTCCTCGCAGCCACTTCACACCAGATGAATCCAACCGCACATCGCATAGCATGCAAAACCCTTCCAGAAAGAACGGCTAGTCAATGTAGTGGCACTTTCCGTCCTTTACCGCGAACCCCTTTGAGAACATATTCACGTCTGCGTTCCATAGCGTGCCCCTTTTTTGGGACACTCATTGAACACATTGAAAGAAGAATTCGTTTGTATCTAAAACTATGTGCGTTAGCGGAAGGCAATAAAATGGAGCCATGCATGGGATTTGAACCGTCGATCGCGGCACGCTCCGGATCCAAGAGAGCGTTAAGAAAAAAGGAAAATATCTCTTTTCTGGCTGACTTCAATGTAATCCACCTCTATGGAATGATGCAAAAACGAACCTTGCGGATAGATCGCCAGAAATAGCTGGTTGTTTTCGTTTGCCGGCAATTCCCCGGCAGGAAACTCACCTTTCTTTTCGTCGTTGATAAAGACCGAAAGCGTCTTCGCCTTTGGCTCATAGTAAAGAGTTTGTTCAAACAACTCCCCCCAAATTGCCTC
>JAOTWT010000192.1 GCA_029862725.1 Acidobacteriota bacterium
GTCACAAACAGATCGTCGCCAACCAACTGCACCCGGTCGCCGACCTTGCTGTTGAGGTCGATCCAACCGTCCCAGTCGCTCTCGGCCATACCATCCTCGATCGAAATGATCGGATACTTGTCGCACCAACTAAGCCAATAATCCGCCATCTCCGGGCTCGACAGCTTTCGTTTATCTGATTTCTTGAAGACATATGAGCCGTCTTCATAAAACTCGCTGGAAGCAGGATCAAGTGCCAGGAGCACGTCTTCGCCTGGCTTGTAACCGGCTTTTTCGACAGCGACAAGAATCGTCTCGATCGCTTCTTCGTTCGATTTGAGATTTGGTGCGAACCCTCCCTCGTCACCAACCGCTGTCGATAAACCCTTATCGCTCAATACTTTCTTGAGGTGATGAAATATCTCGGCGCCGGTTCTGAGTGATTCCGCAAATGTAGCCGCACCAACCGGCATTATCATGAACTCCTGGAAGTCAACATTATTGTCGGCGTGAGCACCGCCGTTTATGATGTTCATCATCGGAGTCGGCAAAGTCTTTGCGTTTACACCGCCGATATATCTGTAAAGCGGCATCTGGAGGTACGAGGAGGCCGCCCTGGCTGTCGCGAGTGAAACGGCCAGCATGGCGTTCGCACCCATCGAAGACTTGTTTTCGGTGCCGTCGAATTCGATCAACGCCCGATCGATAACCGTTTGGTCGAGTGCATCGAGACCTCGCAATTCATAGGCGATTTTATCGTTAACGTTTGAAACTGCTTGGGTTACGCCTTTACCGAGATATCTGCCCGGATCCCCGTCACGAAGTTCGACGGCCTCGTTCTCCCCCGTTGATGCCCCGCTTGGAACCGCGGCCCGACCGGTTTCGCCAGTCTCCAACATCACTTCAGCCTCGAGGGTCGGGTTTCCCCTCGAATCCAGAATCTCGCGTGCCCAGATCTCTTCAATTGCGCTCATTTTTGTGCTTAGTTCTCCGTTGTTTTTTTGTAAGAACAATCTAACGTGAATGCGAGCTGATTACAACGGGTGAGCGGTAAGCCATGGGCGGCCCAAATCGGTGGGGCGTAAACGGTGAACCGTGAGCGATAAGCCGTGCTAGCGACTCCTACAGTCAGTTCGCAGTTCCCAATACTCAGTACTAGTTCCTGGTCATCCTGACCCTTAATATCCTTCTGCGGTTCGTTTCCTCGACCAGGAACTCATGACCGTTGAATTTCACTGTTTCCCCGGTTTCCAAAACCTGTCCGGCCTCCGCCATCAGAAAACCGGCGATTGTCGTATAACTCTCCGAGACCGGCAATGAAAGGTCGAGTTGGCGATTCAGATCCCGAACCGCAAGGCCGCCTTCGAGAACATAACTCCCGTCCTCCTGCATATGGATCTGTTCGGCGACCTCTTCGTCGTACTCATCGGCGATCTCCCCGACGATCTCTTCGAGCAGGTCTTCGAGCGTTATGATCCCCTCGACCCCGCCATGCTCATCGACGACGAAACCGAAATGGAACTTCTCCTTTTGCATGCGCCGCAGGACATCCTCAAGCCGCGCGGTATCGACGACATAAACGGGCTTTCTCAGTATTTTTTCGATCCTGAACGTATCCGGCGTCAGCAGCGCGATCATCACGTCTTTACTGTGAATGACCCCCGCAATGTCGTCCATCGACTCCCTGTAAACCGGAAAGCGCGAGAAGCCGTGCTTGCGAAATTCGTAGGCGATCTCCTCGAGCGGCAGCTTAACCGAGACCGCTACGATCTCGGGTCTTGGAATCATCGCCTCGCGCACGGTAGTTTCGGAAAACTCGAAAACCTGGTTGATGAGTTTTCGTTCTTCTTCGTTGAGATGACCGCTTTCTTCGGAAATACGGATCAACTGCCTGATCTCATCTTCGGTATAGATCGAGCCGTGACCGCCTGTCGGGTGAAGACCGAAAAGCCGCACAGTCCTTACGCCGGTCCAGTCGAGCAGCCGAATCGGGTAGTAAAAAATCTTGTAGAAGATTTGGAGCGGAATGGAGATCGCGAACGCGACCCGTTCGGACAACTCAAGTGCCATAGTCTTGGGTGCCAATTCGCCGAACACGATATGAAGAAAAGTTATCAGGGCGAAAGAGATCGTGAATGAGATCGAGTGTGCCAGCGTCGGCGATGTCAAAAACACGAATCCGGTCGCACCGCCTACCCAGACCAGCAACGGCTCGATGACCTTTACGACGGCCGGCTCGGCAACATACCCCAGACCGAGGGAAAACAAAGTGATCCCCAATTGAGTCGCTGAAATATAAGCGTTGAGATTGTCGAGGAGCCCCTTAAGGCGCACGGCTGCCTTGTTCCCTTCCGCTGCGAGCGTTTCAATCCGGGATTTTCTGACTGCTACCAACGCAAATTCGGAAGCGACAAAAAAGCCGTTGCCAAGCACGAGCAGTATCACGATCAAGGCATTTATCAGCGATGTGAGAAGACTGGGAAACTCGGGAGTTGCACCGGTTTCGGCAAAAATCAGAAGTAATAAAGGGTCGTCCATGGTTTTGGAAAAACTAAAGGATAATTCCTCGTGTGTTCAATTTACCAGTATATCGGCAAGCGATAAAACTCAACAAACGAAATAGTCTTTAGAACGGTTAGTCGAACGAATCCAGAATTTCCTGGATCAGGGGCTGACACGACCCGCAGCCGGTCCCGGCACGGCACGAAGCCCCGACCGCTTCTATTGTACACAAACCGTGCTCCCGGACCGCCGTTTCGATGAAAGACTCAGCAACGCCAAAACACGAACAAATCAGGGCATCTTCTCCATTCCAGCCGGCTATTTGCCGGCGCCTGAAATCTGCGAGCGAGTTTTGAAGGGCGTCGAAGCAAATATTGAAACAGTGGTGTCGGCCGCCGGGGGCTTCGCCAATCCCGGTCGAGATAAGATCTTCGAGGACCGATAGGCCTTCGAGTCGGACCAGCTCGGTCCCCGTTATTCCGTCCGCAAGTTTTTCGGCAACTGCGATCGCATACCCGCAGCCGTTAGTCGTAAACCCCGCCTGGTCAACGCATTTCGTCGCTTCATCGATTGCCAGACGGAATTCGACCGAAACCCCGCAGGTAAATGCGGCAGCACGTCCGTTCGCATTTCCGTTGCGGTTCTTTTCGCGGCGCGCTGCGCTGGAAATCAATTCGTTAATTTTTTCGGGATAAGACATTCTACTCAACGATCCGGTTTCAACGAGTCCGCTCCAAAATGTTATTTGCAGTGAAAATCGTACTTTTCGTTGCAGTTACAGTTTTTGGCTGAATTTGACCAAAGCATCGGAGGCGCATCATATAATAGCCGCGGGCGTAGCGTAGCGGAACCCCGGGGGTACAGTTTGAAGGTCATATTAGCCCTGAAAGGGCGAATTCTGTAAACGGATTGGATACTTTCTGCCGTCCCTACAGGGCGGATTCGTCGTTTCTTATACAACCTGTTCCTGCGCCCTTTGGGCTTGTAACTGGCTACGCTCCGGCCACTCCGTCATCGCTCTGTTGCCTTAAGTCAGCTTTGGGCCTTTCTGTAACAGAGACCATATAACAAAAATGATTTTTTTGAGGGACTCATCTTTATCAGTAATTCGTATTTGATCCGTCTTATCTGCGTTTATCTGCGGGCAGATCTTCTGGCGAACTTCGTGACCCGGGTGAATTAGAACCCCGCTCTTCTGCCAAATCTCCTCTCGACCATTTGCGAAACACGAATTACCATTTAATATTACGTTGGTTATCTTGATAAACCTATGAACCTTATACGCACCATCTCGATAGTCCTGTTCTTTTTGCTGGTCTGTGCCTGCAGGTCGGCGGCTCCTCCCGTCGCGGTATCCGATCGCCCGGTTTCAAACAACCGCATGCCGCGTTTGAATCTACCAATGCCCCCGTCCAAACCGCTTGAAAAGCTCGGATGGATACTATTTAAGGGTGGCGAGAAAAAACTAATGGAGGAATATAAAGGCAAGGTGCTAATCCTCGATTTTTGGGCGACCTACTGCGCCCCCTGCATCGAAGGGATTCCTCATTTGCGGATGCTGAATGAAAAGTATGGCGATGATTTGCTTGTGATCGGGCTGCATGTCGGCGGCGAAGAGGACAGGCCCCGTGTTCCCGCATTTGAAAAGCGCCTCAACATAGACTATCCGATTGCCACACCGGAAGACGAGTTGACCTATTTGCTTCTTGGAACTGACACCCGAATTCCCCAGACGCTCGTGTTTGACCGCGAGGGAAAGCTGGTTGAGAAATTCGTGTCATATGACGAGACGATCGGGAAACAGATCGAGAAAACCGTCGAGAGAACTGTCAAAAACTAATCTATGCGTGATATTCCAGTCGGAAACGGTTCGCTGTTGGTCACTTTTGACGACAAGTACCGTATACGAGACATTTATTTCCCGCACGTCGGACAGGAAAACCACACCGAAGGATTCGCCTTTAGATTCGGTGTCTGGGTAGACGGTTCGATATCCTGGGTCTCGGACGACGAGTGGAAGAGGACGATCAGGTATATCCCCGAAACGCTAGTCACCGATGTCCACCTGATAAACGAGAAGATCGGTATTGAGCTGGTATCGCATGACACGGTCGCAAACCACGACAATGTTTTTCTCCGCAAGCTCTACGTCAGCAACCTCCTGGATAAACACCGCGATGTAAGAGTGTTCTTTCATCACGATTTCCATATATACGAAAACGAAGTAGGCGATACCGCATTTTATGACCCTGAGAGCCATTCACTGGTCCACTACAAGAAACATCGATATTTTCTGATTAACACGGATCCGCCTTTCGACCATTTTGCTACCGGCAGAAAAGGCTTTCAGGACAAGGAAGGCACCTGGCGCGATGCTGAAGACGGACACCTGGAGGGAGGGGCAATCACAGAGGGCTCGGTAGATTCGACGATTCAGGTCAACTTAGAGCTTGAAGCTCAGCAAACATTGGAGTTTTTTTACTGGATCGCGGCCGGGACGACTAATGATGAAGTGACGGTCTTGAATGACTGGGTAATAACCAATCCCGCGTCAAGGGTCTTGGACCGCGAGCAGAACTACTGGCATGTCTGGGTCAACAAAAATGAAAGGGATTTCTGCGGACTATCGAGCACATGTACCCGCCTTTATAAGCGTTCGTTGCTTATCATCAAAACCCAGGTCGATAATGGCGGTGCGATTCTAGCGGCGAACGACTCGGACGTTACGGACCGCGCGACCGATCATTACAGCTATTTATGGACACGGGACGGCGCATTCGTCGCAAATGCCCTCGACCTGGCGGGTTATCCGTACCTCACACGCCGTTTTTTTCGATTTTGCGAAAGCATTGTCCACAAGAATGGATATTTTCTCCAGAAGTACAATCCCGACGGCACTGTGGCCTCTGGATGGCATGCCGCGTGGGACGTTTGGGCCAAAAAGAAACAGGTTCCTATTCAGGAGGATGAGACTGCACTCGTCCTTTGGTCGCTTTGGGAGCATTACAGCAAATTCCGGGAACTTGGGTTTTCCAGCATGCTTTATCGCTCGCTCATCACAAAATGCAGCGAGTTTGTCGTAGGTTTTTTTGATGACGAGCTGGGGCTCCCGAAACCGTCCTGGAATTTATGGGAAGACAGACGCGGCATCCACACCTTTACCTGCTCCACGGTAGTTGGGGGACTTCGTGCGGCGGCGAACTTTGCTCATCTTTTTGGCGAACCCGAGCGCGCCGAGCATTATGAATCTGTCGCCAAAAGGATCGTAAAGGGTATGCGTGATCATCTTTGGAGCGAAGGGCACGGGCATTTTTTTAGAGCTCTTAATGTGAACGGCGATCAGACGTACGATCCGGATGCCGTCCTCGATTCCTCGATGTTCGGCCTCTTCTATTTTGGTGCGTTTGATGCCAACGACGAAATGGTTGTCAGCACGATGGAGAAGATCAAAGAAACACTCTGGGTGAGCGGAGAGATCGGCGGTCTAGCCCGTTTTGAAAACGACGGATATATGCGTGTCTCAGATCAATATACCGGAAACCCCTGGTTTATCTGCACGCTTTGGCTTGCTGAATGGTATATCGCAAAGGCCAGGACGACTGCCGAACTCGAGCAAGCAAATGAGTTGCTGGAATGGGCCGCGGACCGCGCGCTCCCTTCGGGCGTGATGGCCGAGCAGCTTGACCCGCAAACCGGCGAACCGGTCTCGGTTTCGCCCCTGACGTGGTCACATTCGACTTTTGTCGCCGTTGTTGAGAATTATAGGGCAAAGGTTTGTGAACTCCACGAATCCGATAAGCCAAACGAGAT